>JAFGTX010000196.1 GCA_016938815.1 Clostridia bacterium
AACAAATTCAATGCCGCGCTCCGTCAAAACGACAAATTCTTTCTTGTTGGATTCTTTCACATAACGTAGCATTTTTGAAGTACTGCCTGCAAAATCAGCTTTGGCTAGAACTTCCGGTGTACACTCCGGATGTGCGATGATTTCAGCATCGGGATGTGCTGCCTTGACTTTATCAATGGTACTGGCTTGCAATAAACCGTGTACATAGCAATGACCGTCCCAAAGAATGAAGGACTTTTCCGGCACTTGCGTCGCCACATAGGCCCCTAAATTTCTATCTGGTACAAAGATGATTTCGTCCGATGACATGCTCTTCACCACATCTACCGCATTGGATGACGTACAGCAGATATGGCTTTCCGCCTTAACTTCTGCCGTCGAATTGACGTAACATACGACCTGTGCCTTTGGGTGCTTGCGCTTCAAGCTTCTCACCATGTCGCCATCAGCCATGTCTGCCATAGAACAACCTGCACCAGCCGCCGGATGATACACTTTTTTATTCGGAGATAGAATTTTTGCCGTCTCCGCCATGAATGTCACCCCGCAAAAGATAATGGTCTCTGCGTCCGTTTCCTTTGCCCTTTTAGCCAGTTCAAGGGAATCTCCTATAAAATCTGCTACTTCCTGCACCTCAGAGCGTTGGTAATAATGAGCAAGAATAATCGCATTTTTTTCAGATTTTAACTTCAAAATCTCATTCTTCATATGTTTCCTCACTTTCACTTCGAAATGTCACTTGTCGGACATCTGTCTTGTCAGAAAAAAGTGTATCACAGAATGACCAAAAAAAAAAGGAGTTGAGGGAAACATTTCTCGACCCTCGACTCCAATTTATGTGTCTTTATCTAAAACAACAACCCTAAGAACCATCCTATCAAATGCAAGATGAGACCCAGAATCATAATCGGCAGTATCAGTCCCAAACCAATCGGGAGAAACACACCAAGCAAGCACAATCCAACTAGGAAAAAACTAATCTTAAGTAAGCCAAATCCAAGAAAGAAAAAGACTTTTAACATTAAAAATATAATAAATCCACCAATAATGATTTCCAACATATTCATCACTCCTTATGAAATGATTTTAACATTTAAAAATAACAGATAGATTAAATAATTATTAGAAAATCATTAGAAAATCCTCTGTTATTATTCGATGCCTTTATCTATGAACGACGTTTGGTATTTGGCATCTGTACCAATGATATGTTTGAAAATCCATACTGAGACCATCCTTAATAAATCTTTGGCATAGGTTTCCTGATCTTGATCGATATCGTTAAAATCAATGGCTTCTAACTTAGCCACAAATTCACGGTGTTGTCTTTTATGATCTTCCAGATCCTCAAAGCCAACTTTTTCCATCAATGATTCTTCATATTCAAAGTGATAACGGGTATAATCCGTCAAGGCTTCGATCATAGCAACAAGTTCGTCATAGATATCTTCACCGGCATGTGTTTGCAATAAAACCTGTAAATCTTTGCCCATTGCCACCAATTTTTGATGCTGCGCATCAATAGATGGTACACCTAAACTGTATTCATCTGTCCAATCAAACATAATAGCCTCCTATTTTCCTTATCCTTTATAATTCTTCATCCGACATCACAAGGATGCCACGTGATTTCAGCATTTTAGCCGTCAAACCAGCACCCGCTATCTTAGATCCGCTAAAAGTGCCATCATAAATCCGATTACAGCCACAAGATGGACTGCCTTCCTTAAGTAGTGCTTCATTGACATTCAGTAATTCAGCAATTTTCACGACCTCCTCTGCCCCTTTGACAAACTGCATCGTGCAATCCTCACCGTGTTCATTGATCACCCGGTCACCAACGATCTCGCAAGTCGGTCTTGGCGTTGGCAATCCGCCCAACTGTTCTGGACATACCGGCACAAAGATCTTGCCTTTCAAATAATCACGAACCGCTTCAGAATCATTGCTCTTGCCACTATACTTACAATCTACGCCCAATAAACAAGCGCTTACCAAAATCATCGTCTCACCTCCGTCTTATTTAAAGGATAGAACGGTAACACCGTGTCCACCTTCTCCAAATTCGCCATCCCTAAAGGATTTAACGTGTGGATGTCGTTTGAAGTAATCCTTCAAACCGCTTTTCAGAGCACCAGTTCCTTTGCCGTGAATGATGCGCACCGATTCCAAGTTAGAAAGATAAGCGTCGTCGATATATTTGTCTAAAATGACAATGGCCTCTTCAACATTCATACCTCTTAAATCCACTTCCGTACTCACATGCATCGTTTTAGAACCATATTGCTTCGCAGACTTCTTCGTTTGCTTTTCCACTTGTCCATGATCGTTCAACAGCATAGTGTCCTTTATGTTCACAGACACCTTCATGATACCCACTTGAGCCATAAATTGACCGTTTGAATCGACTTCCGAAGCCACGGTTCCTTCCTGATTCAGCTTCACCAGTTTGATTTGATCGCCCACTTTAAGACTTTTAGGTGCCTTGAAGTTGCTGGGCATTTCGTCGAAAGCGCTACTGCCTACAGAGGATAAATTATCCCTCATTTTCTTGCGCATCGCTTCAATCTCTTTGTTGCGCTGCTTTTGCTCCGCAGTTTCCAAGCCCCTTAGCGATCGAATAATCTCATCCGATTCGTCCTTAGCCTTCTTTAGTAGTGTGCGTGCTTCTTCCTTGGCATCTTTGAGAATCTTTTCTCTCTGATTTGCCAGTTTTTCTTCTCTATTGCTTAATTTGTCCTTGAGTGATTCCACTTCCAGACGTAATTTAACCGCTTCATCACGTTCTTTTTCAGCTTCTCTTCGACTTTCCTCTATGGATGTCAGAATATCTTCGAACTCAATATTATCCTTATCAAGAAAAATCTTAGCATGTTCAATAATATCATCCTTAAGTCCCAGTTTACTTGAAATCTCAAAGGCGTTGGATTTTCCAGGTACGCCAATTAGAAGCTTATAGGTTGGCCTAAGCGTCGCCACGTCAAACTCCACACAGGCATTTTCGATGCCTTCATTGACCAGTGCAAAGTGTTTCAATTCACTGTAATGAGTCGTCGCCAAAGTCTTGACATTGGAACTGTGTAGATAGGATAAAATCGACATCGCCAAGGCTGCACCTTCGGTCGGGTCAGTACCCGCCCCCAACTCATCCAGTAAGACCAATGAGTGTTCATCTGCCTTTTCCAATAAGTTGACGATATTGGTCATATGGGACGAAAAAGTACTCAAGCTTTGCTCAATACTCTGTTCATCACCGATATCCGCAAAAATATTCTTGAAAACGCACAGTTCACTTCCATAATCGACAGGAATATGTAATCCGGACTGTGCCATCAAGGTCAATAATCCCAAGGTCTTCAAAGTAACAGTTTTTCCGCCGGTATTTGGACCTGTAATCAACAAAGTTCTAAATTCATTTCCAAGCCAAATCGTATTGGCCACCACTTCCTTAGCGGCAATGAGGGGATGTCGTGCATTCCTGAATCTCAGGTAACCCCGCTGGTTGAACTCAGGTGCCATCCCACGCATTCTAAGTGACAGTTTGCCCTTTCCGATGAGGAAATCAAGATAAGCCAGCGTTTGCTGATTGATACGCAGCCCTTCGGTCACCTCGCTTACTAGGCCTGTCAATTCACCGAGAATACGTTCAATTTCCGCCTTTTCCTCTAATCTCAGCTCTTTGAGTTTATTGTTCAATTCAACCACGGCCATCGGCTCAATGTAAAGCGTCGCCCCACTGGATGACTGGTCATGCACCAAGCCCTTGACACTGTGTTTATGCTCGCTTTTGACCGGTACAACGAAACGGTCCTGTCTAATGGTGATAATCGCATCCTGCAGGTATTTCTGACTGCTCGACGCATGAATTAAATTATCCAGTTTTTTTCGAATATCGCTGTTGGCCTTTTCAATCTCTCTTCTGATTTTATAGAGCGCCGGACTGGCTTGGTCCGATATTTCCGACTCGCTGATAATAGCTCGGTTGATTTCATCTTCTATCCGTTTATAGGTACTGATGCTCTCACCGCGCCCAAAAAGGATGGGATATTTAATCCCGTCTTCATTCATGCCTTTAATAAATTGTTTAATCAAACGCGCGGTACGCATACTGTCTGATATACGTAGCAGCTGACCGATCGAAAGGGTCGCTCCGATTTCCGCCATCTTCAAGCTTTCCTTCAAATCAAAGATAGGCCCCATCGGAATATTGCTTGCCTTGACAACCACCTCGGCGATTTCACTGGTCTCCGCCATCACCTGCACCACTTCATCGTAATCATCCAGTGGTTGCAGGGCATCCACCAAACTCCTGCCAAGTGCAGAAGATACTTCGTTTGCCAGCATATTTTTTACTTTTCCGTATTCAAGAACCCTAAGTGTTTTTTCGTTCACTGTTTCTCACTCCTGTTCTATCTGCTACTCGACACCTCGCTTGAAATGTCCATTGGTGTAGCTTGTATCGTAGGTCTTTTTTAACCATGCTTCATCATTTTCATAATCTGTATTGCTCAGCGCTTTTTGGAACATGCTAAGCACGCCATTCACAAAAGCGCGATCTTCATTGTAAAACTCTATGCGTGCCACGACAATACCTAGCTCACTGAATTTATCCATCTGTTCAATCAAGTTTAGATAAGGACCGTTTAGGACCTGTACATGTTGACAATCCATTCCATAAAGCGGGAAGAACATGCCTTTTTCATCGACCAGGCCGTAGTCGGACAAGGTGCAAGACGCCGTCCCCAAACATTTGCCACCGGTTTTCACAGGACAGTAATTCATGGTCATCAAGATTTGACGCCCGAATACCGTCAATTCTGTTGCTACACTCGTCGTCTTCAAGAGTTTGATTTCATCCGCAGTTAATTCCGGTGAAACATGAAGGCCTTCATAACCCTCTGAGAGAAAATAATCCATGCTGGATGAATTCATGATATTGAGGCTGTAGTCGCCTCTCACTTTTCTGTTGGCACATTGTACCGAACCGCCTATATGACCTGCCACAAGGCCGGCATCCTTTTGATTTTGAAGCAAAGCCTTAGTACGGCTCAGTGCCTCGTCATGAAGGATTCTATTGCTGTGAAAATAATAATCAACGCCTGCCTCTAAGCAGTATTGATACGCTTCCTCAGCGCTACTCATGTCTTTATAATAAACAGTTTTTATACCATTTGCAATAACTGCTGCCAGCTGTTCCAGAGTTGAAACCGAACAAACCAGTTCCACACCATCCCGCGAAGCCATCACATTTTCTGCCCCGCCCTCATTCGCATGCATCCGAATTTGCTCATGCACGCCACGATTTTTCGACCGATCCTTGTAACTGATGGCCCGTATCTCCGATAAAGCGTCCAGCGCCTCACGACGCAATTGGTTGATCACTTTGATGGCGATGGTGACATCCGTCCCCATATCAACAACACATCGTCCTAGACGATAAGGGTAATCTCCGATCTTGTTCAATTGTTCTTCAACACGTTCTTGACTCAAAGCCACTTTAAGTGCCTTCTCAACCGGCACCTCGCTACTTAGGGTGACACAGTTTCCACGGTCATCCGATACCCCAAAAACCGCAGGAGCGCCTTCTTTTAGGGTCAAATGCATGTCCACTGGATAAGCAATGTGTTCCTTATCCAACCACTGACTGATCTCCTGAGCCAGCAACTTATCAAAGGTCTTATAGACCGATTCACCAGTAAAGGCCTTATGTCTAAATGGGATACGGACCACCTGACCCGCTTCTCCTACTTTCTCCTTGGCGCCATCGATAAAGACATGCTCCACTCGAGCACCAACACTCTCATCGCCCCTTCTGATCTGAACGTCATCACCTACTGACAACCCCTCCGAAAGGCGTATTTCCAGCTGTTGCCTTTTGATGTCGTATTTAACGACACGACCGAGCAAATAACCTTTATTGCTCGGCGTCTGAAGGCTCATGCGCTTGTCCTGTGTATCCCCCAGCAACAAGCCCTTCGTAAAGTCGCGGTTGAATACTTTCTTGAGTTGTTCGCCAGCTTCCTCTAAAGTGACTTTCGAGATGCAACCCTCATTAGCATAAGCCTCGTCCATCAACTTTCGGTAGACAGAGACCACCTGATACGTATATTCTGGTCCCTTCATACGACCTTCAATTTTAAAGGAATAGACATCGGATGTCATAAGGCTTTCGAAATCCACTGATGCCGATAAATCCTTAGGACTTAACAAATAGCCCTCTGCAAGGGCCTCTCTTTCCTCTGTCGCTTCCGCACGAACCAACTGGTATTTCTTTCGGCAAGCCTGTGCACACCGGCCTCTGTTGCCGCTGCGCCCACCAATCATGCTACTCATCAAGCACTGACCTGAATAAGAAATACATAGGGCACCATGGATAAAGGTTTCGACTTCCACAGCCGTTTCATCGATAATATGCTGAATCTCCTTGATGGAGAGTTCCCGTGCCAAAACAACTCTTTTAAGTCCCAGCGCCTGCGCCGCACGAACATCATCCACATTATGAAGTGTCATCTGTGTACTGGCATGACATTCAAAATCAGGATAAGAGGCCTTAACGCGCTTTAGAAGTCCGATATCCTGAATGATGATGGCATCAACATCCATAGCGTACAAATCACCAACATAATCTATGGCGCTTTGCAACTCAGTTTCTTTGATCAGTGTGTTAACCGTCACATAAACCTTTACGTTTCTGATGTGACAGTATCTGATGGCTTCCGCCATTTCTTCCATATCAAAATTTGCCGCAAACTGCCTTGCGCCAAATGATTTTCCAGACAAGTAGACGGCATCCGCGCCGGCTTGAACCGCAGCGATCAATGACTCTTTACTACCTGCAGGTGCTAATAATTCTTTTTCTTTCATCTTAACTCCACTCCTAGGCATGGCTGTCCATGCTTTTCCTCTATTCCGTTCTGCACCCCATCAACGGTGGCAGATTCTTAAAGCAAGAACAGCACTTGCTTCATAAAACAAATTCTGCCAACCCTTGAGGTTGGCAGATACGTAAGCAATTTAACATTGCTAGTTATTTTCTTCGAAGGTATCGACAAATTCCTTCAGTTCACTCTTCGCGCTCGACAAAGAGGCACTCAGTTCGCTGATGGTCGACTCCTTTTGATTCAAGGTCTGTTCTAATAAATCGATCCTCGACTTCAGTTCGTTAATCACCACACTGCTTGTCGAAAGTTCTTTGCATTTCTCTTCCGACTCTCTGCAATTGTCATCTAATTGATTGCGCAACTGAAGAATCGTCTTTTCATATTCCTGCAAAGTCTCAGCAAGTTGGGTGTTCTCTTTCTCAATTCCGAAAGTCGCCATTTCCCTTTCTGTTAAGGTTTCTTTGACCTTAAGTAACTCCTCAGCCAAGACATCAATCTCATGCTTCGGATTTTCATAGCGTTTAATAATCGCTTTCTGTTCATCTACCGCTTTTAAATATTCGTCGGTCATATTGAGCGCTGTCAAAACAGCAACCATGGATGTACTCATTTTTTTATTGCTATTATATAGTTCCCTCATCTTGTCATCTACAAGATTGGAAACACGTTGCATATGTTCTCTTGAATCATCGCTGATAAGTGTATATTCTTGCCCTAATATTTTTACGACTACTTTATTCTTAACAGTCATCGCTCCAACCCCTTCAACTTCATTGACATTATTGTTTTTATTATATCAT
>JAFGTX010000027.1 GCA_016938815.1 Clostridia bacterium
GCCCCACTTGCTGCGGGGTGGAGCAGCCTGGTAGCTCGTCGGGCTCATAACCCGAAGGTCATCGGTTCAAATCCGGTCCCCGCTAAAAACGAATCCTCGTTCTTCGGAACGGGGATTTTTTTTATCCCTCGCTCCCATCTTGTCCCTCTCGTTCATGTCCACCCCGTCCATCTCGTCCATCCTGTCCTTTCCAATAGCTTAAAATCGTTATACGATTAAAAAGGTTAAAAAATGGAACCCAGGTTCCGTTTTTAGTACCACTGTAATCAAATAAAATAGGGAAGGAAAAGAAGCCCTATCATAACAGGCAGCCAAAATAATGTCCATAGTGCGGCGGTGTATTCAATGGCACGCAACAACAGCAACAATATTCCCCCCAATAACTATCAAGCCCTTCTCAGTAACATCTGCGCCCTCTACGACCAAGTCCTCAAACGAGGAAAAACCCAAAACAAGCACGTCCTCCATGCTTACTGGCACATCGGCAAAACCGTCCTTCAAGTCACCGAAGGTCACGGCCATACGTACGGCAAACAAATAGTCGCCCATCTTAGTAACGATATGACGCAAAAATACGGCGTCGGTTTCGGGGAACGCCCCATCCGCAGGGGAATGCGTATTCGGGATAGCGGTCGCTCCAATCGTCGCCGCTATTATGGTCGCAATATCGGGCGTGTTGTTCACGTTGCTCGATGGGCTCGTCGCGGTCATATTCCGCACCGCATCCAGCGCACTCGATGCGTGGACTGGCTATCAGCCGAAGTGAATCGCTATCGTAGCAGCGAACGGTTTCGTCCGCCTGCGCGATCTTTTCAAAGATGTTGCCGGGAACGAAGTTGAATTCGTCGACCCACTGTGGGGTGGCTTCTTTGATGGTGGTGTTCTTGTTCATTGGATTTGAATTAAGAAATAAACACCGCTCCCACGCCGTCCGGCAACAAGGCGCACGTCAAGGAGGAATTGCACAGCAAGCAAATCCTAGACGGGATGCCTACGGATGGCAGAATTAGGGTGTTGTTTCGTTCAAATCCATCACTAACAAGGAAACTACGATAAATGAATTTTACCAGAACATTCAAACGCTCCTAATTCGTTGCCCTATATGTTCAAACTGAATATGATGATAGGTGTGCACAGTGCGGAAAACACAAAGCGCATTTACTAGTCGAAAGAATGACAAATAACGATGACCAATCAACATCCAATCACCATTCTTGATTTCGCGAAAGTCACGATACCCGAGCACCCACCGTATAAGAAGGGGGCCGCCAATACATGGTTTTCGCTCCCGCAATCATTTCCAGAAGCAAATCTATTTTCGCTGTTTATGAAGTTTATTGGTGCACCCAACGGCATGATGTCTTGGGCGCTACTTGAAACTGGTGGAGACCCTGACGCACCTTGGAAATGGGAGTATGTCTTTCAAATTCCTTCAGGTGAAATTTTTTCAGTACAACGTTCTTGGGTTGGAGTCGAAATATATGTCTGGGATGGTGCAGTAACCCAAAAAGAATTTGTAACTTTTTTAGGGAAAAATCTAAATCGATACAAACAGGAAATTGCGAAAACACTCGAATCTCTGGAGCAATACACGTTGATAATAAACCCTGAGGTTCGGCATCGGAATCTTGCAGAATTCGCATTTCGCGAGCTTGAAAGCATCAAGGTGGAACCCATCGTTTTTCCAGAAAAACTGATGTGTTCAAAGACAGAACAAAAAAAATACACCGATTCGCTTCAGAAATATCCTCACTCCGCGATGAAAGAAATCTTCTTTGCAACGACGCTGGTATCTGAAAGTGCCTTTTGGGCAGAATCACATCTAAACATGATAATTGCTTTGTATAGAAAGCATGACTTGGCAAAAAATAAAAAATTGTTCAATGAGTACTTGAGAACACCGTGGCAAAAGAAAATTGAACAACTACCATTCTATTGTCATCACATCAAATCACCAGATTTTGAAGCACAACCTCTAGTTGAATCCCGAATGCTCTTTGATTTGAGAAATCGTATAGCTCATTCTTATCCAGACAAAGAATCACTCGGAGTATCGAAGATGTGGTTTTTACACCGTATACCTATTCTACCAAGCGTGGAGCCTTTTCCAGGGTTTCAGCTTGGTCTCAATTGTATTCTTCCATCGAGGAGTGATGCTATTGAGGTATACCGTCGAGCACAGAATCTTATTGTTTATTTGAATAGCTTGATCGATGCAAAACCAAGAGAATCCATCGAAGTGTTTTCACTGGCAAATCCTATAGGATGGAACGAAACGAAGGGTGTCTTCAGCGTTCCATTTGGGCAAGTGGTAATGAGTTTTCCACAGGCATCGCCCGACCTGTCACCATTGAAGAATAAAAAGAAAAGAACCAAAAAGAAGAAAAGAAAATAGCTATTCATCAACAGCTTCTATTTCAGCTTTCTTAGCATTATAGCGATAATTCACAATCTTTCCGCTAATGAGGAGGTCGACGGCAATTTCGATAATTCTAAGCGGTACGACGAACCATTCGCGAGGGGTATGCCGTTTGCCGTCATTATCAAAAATATCCACATTGAGACATGCCTCAGCGAAAAATCGGTGGAGCAATGCCTCAAATTTTTGCGGATTCAGATTATATGCGTAGTATTCCATGACAAGCTTTACTTCGCTCATCAAATACGTGGGGTCACTTGCGGCATTCTTTATACGCTCTTTAACGGGGCCACTGGAGTATCCAATTTTGTACAGGTCTTTAATGTCTCGTATCTCGGGACGCTGGCAAAGCGACTTTAAAACGTAAATGCTTCCTGTCGCTTCATCTTCACTATTGGCGGCGTATGTGTTGTTAAACATCTCAACTTGGTCAGCATCGATAACCTGCCGATTGGCGACATCTTTCCACATGGCAGCAGCAAGCGAACGAAGAAACATATTTGATTCGGTTCCGTTCTCAAACACACAATAAAGTCTGGCATCTGTATTACCAAAATTTTTCTTTTCCCACGCTCCCACTGTGCCGACATATACAAGCATTCCCTGCAAAATAAACATGCTACCGGGTTCAATCTGACGCTGACTACGAAATGGAATCGTTACTTTCTTTTTGGTTTTCAATTCTGCATGAGCTTGCTTGAACAGTGGTTCAAATTGATCAAATTCATCACATTGCTTTCTATGAGCGACCATTTCAGGAGGGGAACTTTTTCTGGTTACGTGTCTTAAATTAAGAATGTCATTGGAAGGGTCATCATCAAGCAATCCAAGGGGGTCATGCTCCAAAATATCTTCCGTCGTGTAGATTTCCGGTGCGTCTTTTAAAACCGCATATCCTTCGAGAAGATTCAAGCTGTCATATGAAACCAATGCAACCGCCTTCTCGGGATTCTCCCGTAGTCCCTTAAGGCGACTGTACAATTTGCGTTCACCTATGTCTCGACTGGCTTCTGGCTCTCGATTATTTTTCCGTACAAATTCATTTATCTCTTCAAAAGACGAAACCAGCCGTTCATCCGCTGTCACAGCATTGGACGACTTCTTTTTAACTTCCAATAGTCCCAATGGGTCTTCATTGAGAATAGATTCAAGCTCTTTCTCAAAATCAATCATTCACTTGCTCCGCCTGCCTCTGCCGCTTCTTGTTGCGCAAATAAATTAAAGCTTCCGCCTGTCGTCGTTCCAATGCATCATTTGCGTTGATATTGGGCTCTCGACCATGACTTTTTACAAACGGACCTATCTTTTCTTTGTATAAAATGACTGCTTCCTCATCAGTCATTTGAATTCTGCCGGCTTCAATAGTTTCCTGAATGACCTTTAAAAGTTTTGTTGTCACCGACTTGGACAATACCTCGAACGCTTTTTGGAAGGGGTTTACGGTATCAATTAAATCGATATGCAACTCGTCAATATTTACAAACTTCCCAGCCATCCGCACAAATTGTTTGCCGCCAACATCCTTAATTTCACCATTTTTAATAGCGGAGTCCGCCACCACATACTGACGCACCTCCTCAACTTCCTCCTCGTTCAACTCGGGATATTTTTTCTGAATAATTTTGGGAATCAGAACCTTGTTAATGACTTCTGGCTCGATAAATTCTCCGGGGAGTGCCTTAATTAATTGGTCGTCCTGAAGCACCGCAGCTTTCAAGTCGTTAAGGTCTGTCTCCACAATATCCTTGACCCGCTGAGAAGTCGGCTCTTTGAAGCCTCTGATTGTAATGGTGCCGCCTTCGCTTTTATCATCATCGGTCTTCTTTGTCCTGAATTTGAAGTTCGGTGCGAGCACCTGTTCCATAAGCAAAGATGCAGTAATTGCTTTCAACATGTTATTTACGGCAACTTTGACTTCGTCATCTCCAGCATCGGGCTGTGCAATCAAATTCGTAAACTGCGAGTGAGTTTTGTTATTGCTGTCCCTCGTGGCTCTGCCGATAATTTGAATAATCTCTGTGAGTGACCCCCGATACCCAACAGTCAAAGCATGCTCGCAATACGGCCAGTCAAAACCTTCTTTCGCCATTCCCAATGCGATTATCAGATCAATGTCATCAACGTTTTTCATGCCTCGAAGATAGGCAACGATTTTGTCCCGATCCTTGGGGTTATCGTTCACGAGGTTGGCAACTTTGATTATTTTTCCATCCGACTTGCGCTTGACATGTATGACGCCGGTATCAGAATCCTGATGGGAAACCTCACCGATAATATCGAGAATGGTATCCACTTCCTGATACTTATCTTTCGTCGATTCACCGGCATTGACATTGGGAATATGCAAAATCGTTTTTTTGTCCGTATCGAGCACTTCATTGATAGTGCTGGTATAGCGTCCCTGATAGAAATGGTACCCAATCCCCAAAGTCTTCAGATATGTGTACCCATTGAGCTGTTCGTAGTAGTTGTAGGTGACTTTGGTAAATCGAGCCTCGATTTCCGGCGCAATTACAGGAACTCCATCGCCACGAAAATACGACCCTGTCATAGCAATTACATGAGCGTTCGTATTATCCATAATTGACCGCATGACTTCGCCCAGTCGATTCTCACTATCAGCAGACACATGATGAAATTCATCGATTGCCAGAACGGTATTGTTGAACTCCGATTCCTCGGCAGCGTCAAAAGCAAACCGCAAAGTGGCATGTGTGCAAATCAAAATTGCTTCATTGGGATCTTTGAGGAATTTAGTAAAAGCGCCAACCTTGGAAGACTCCCCGCCGGGAGTACAAAGGTTGTAATTGGGATTGAACGACCAATCCGCAAAAAAACCGTGACTGGTAAGGTCAGTCTGATCAAACGAACCGCCGATAGAACGTTCCGGCACTGCCACAATAACCTTCTTCAGCCCTTGTTCAAACAATTTGTCCAGCCCGAGAAACATAAGTGCTCGCGATTTACCCGACGCCGGTGGTGCTTTTATCAATAAATACTTGGCTTTTCGCTGTTCATATACACGCTCCTGCATCTCCCGCATCCCAAGCCGATTGGTGGCCAAAGATTTCCCTGTTTGTTCATAAGTTACATCTACCAGATTCGGCATAATTATTTCGCTTTCAGGTACATATATACGTCTAACATGTCTAAGCTATATCGTATATTGTTTCAATCCGAATGTCTAAATATGTCTAAATATGTCTAAATATGTCTAAATATGTCTAAATA
>JAFGTX010000197.1 GCA_016938815.1 Clostridia bacterium
GAGATATGCCAGAAAGTTGTGGATGAGAAGTCAAGCGACGACCTCTTGATTTGTTGAGCTACTCTGCACCAACTTGCCATCGATGTAAATATCTCCGCGTAATAAATTCTCGATTTCTTGCCAACCTCGAATCTGACGCCACTTCTTTTCGGCTTCTTTCAATAACTTAAATGCCATTGCTTCTGCTGCATTAACTGATCCTGCTCCTCTCATCGATTTGGTTCTCAGTTTGACCGTTGCAAAAGTTGATTCTATCGGATTACTCGTCCTGATGCTTGTCCAGTGTTTAGCCGGAAAATCATAAAACGCCGTAAGCTCCTTCCAGTCCTTCTCTAGGCAATTGTAAGCAGACACGTATTTATCACTGAAAAGATCTTTAAACAGCTTCAACTGAATCCCTGCTTCCGTTCTGTCTGGTGCTCTCATAATCTCGTGGAGAACTTTTTTTGCTTGAGCTTGAAGTTTCTTAGGAAGCTTATCTAAAACATTCGCAATTTTATGAACCCAGCACCTCTGCTCCTTCACTTCCCTGAATTTTTCAATCTCTCGAATCGCCGACCACAAACCGAGTCCGCCGTCTCCAATAATCATTAGTGGCGGTTTTAATCCTCGCTTAATCAAGCTTAGAAAAATTTCCTTCCACGACAATGTCGATTCTCTATAACCTCCAACCACCGATAGTAGCTTTTTTTCGCCCTTTCTATTTACTCCAACAACAACCAGAAGTGATGCTTTTTTATTGTCGCCAAGGCGAACTGGGACATGGACACCATCGCACCAAAGATAGATAAATTCTTCTAAAATATCACGCTGGTTCCAGGTTTTGAGTTCTTTTTCCCAGCTCCGTTTTAACGTGCTAATTGACGATGACGAAAGACCTCCAACATCATCGCCTAGAAGTTCTTTAAGCCCATCAACAAAGGCGTTTCCCGATAGTCCTTTTAGATAAAGTATGGGCAGGATTGATTCGATATTAGGAGACTTTCGAAGGTAAGGAGGAAGAATTTTTGAGGAGAATTTTTCACCTTCACGTCGATCATTAACTCGTGGAGCTTTAACTTTAATGGTGCCAGAACCGACGGTTACTTTGCGTTCTTTTGCCTTGCCATTTCTGACGACAAGTCGCTTGCCCTGGTCATCCATAAGATCTTTGGATTTATTGATGTATTGCTCAACTTCAAGGCTTAGAGCCTTAATTAGGATCTTTTTCGCGCCCAATCTGGCCAGTTCATCGAGAGAAAAGGATAGAAGGTCATTCTCATTTTGTGGTAATTTTGATACAAGTTCTAACATAGCGGTTACTCCTAGTTTTTTAATTGCCGTTAAAAACCAAGAGGATGGCCGCTATACCTCAATTAGGCCAATCCACAACTTTCTGGCATAGCTC
>JAFGTX010000028.1 GCA_016938815.1 Clostridia bacterium
CGATATGATTTTAGATGTGCCTCTAGTGACGATCAAGAGCAATATCAAGGCGATGACACGATACGCCAGATACCATGGTATTGAAGCTATAATAGGCATTCCTATGGCATATCATGTGGAGATGCTACCTGAGAGCGAACAGACGCTATTTGAACAGTCTGTAGCTTTACGCATTGAACATATGAGAAACGAGATTAGAGCCTATGCGGCGAATGACGGTTTACCGATGATCGAATTCGATGAAGGTCTTCTCATGGAAGATTTTTTATCAGATGGTTGTCATCCTAATGAGTCTGGACACCATAAAATGATGTTGTCGGCTAAGAAAACGGTGGAAATGTTGATGAAACCGATGGCTGAACTGGTTGCTTGCAGCTTTTTGGATGCGGATGATTTTACCAGAGTGCGTGCATTAGAGGCAATTTGTCGCGCCTACGATGGTGTTGCTCTGAAGCTGGAACTGGAGTACAAAGCCAGTGTAGCAAAGGAAGCGCACACTGCCCAAGAGGCAAAAAACGAATTCATGTACAAAGTCAATGGTGAAGTGGTTGGTTATGCGGGCATCTGCGGCTTTGATGGTGTGAATCTCGAAGTGAACGGCATGGTTCATCCCGATTATAGAAGACAAGGTATTTTCACTAAGCTGACTGCTATGGTCATGACGGAGTTTGAAAGTCGGCATGAAAAGCAGATGCTGCTCCTATGCGATGACCTGTCGCGTCCTGGACAGTCCTTTGTTCACAATACGAAAGCGCTATACAAGCATTCTGAATACGAGATGTATTTGGCTATGGGCGAAAACGGCACTTACGATGATTATGAAGGCCTATCTTTCAGAAAGGCAACCAATGAAGATGCAGAGATTATTGCAGCTCAAAACGCCATCTATTTTGGTTTGCCTGTCGAAGAAGTGGTCATGCCTATGCCTGAAACAGAAGAGAAGCGCGGTATGACCATGTACCTAGCATCGCTGGATCAAAAGGTGATTGGTAAGGTCAACTTGCAGTTGAACGACGATGAAGCGGCGATTTATGGTCTTGGTGTTCTACCCGATTATAGAGGAAAAGGCTATGGCAGAGGCATTTTGAAATTTGCCGTGAGCAAGGCGCTGTCACTTGGTGCGGAATCGGTGATGCTTCAAGTAGAATCGGAAAACGAGAAGGCTCTGAATCTGTATACGAAAACAGGTTTCAAGGTGACTTCTAAAATGGATTATTACGAATTAAGGAAATAAGCACAAAGAGGTATAGATGACATTTCAAGAACAATTACTCAGGTGGTACCACGAACACGAACGGATTTTGCCATGGCGTGAGGACACCAATCCTTACCGGATTTGGCTGTCTGAAATTATGCTTCAGCAGACACAAGTTGCGACCGTGATTGGGTATTTCAACCGTTTTGTGGCGAAGTATCCGACCGTCCAGTCCTTGGCGGAAGCGGAAGAGGAGTCTGTGTTGAAGTTATGGGAGGGCCTTGGCTATTATTCTAGAGCGAAACGGCTCATCCCTTGTGCGCGCATGGTGGTTGACACTTACGGAGGCGATTTTCCTAAGAATTATGAAGATATGATTAAATTGCCGGGGGTCGGTTCCTATACGGCGGGGGCGGTGTTGAGCATCGCTTACAATTTGAAATATCCGGCTGTGGA
>JAFGTX010000029.1 GCA_016938815.1 Clostridia bacterium
ACCGTTTGACGGGCACAACCGCCACAACGGCCGAAGTGTGGGCAAAAGGATGCCACTTCGCTAGCCGATGGCTCCAATACCTGTACAAGACCAGCTTCAGCATAATCCGAACGATTCTTTTTGATGCGTGCTTCAATCAGCTGACCCTTGATGGCATTCTTCACTTTGACCTTCTTGCCTTCAAAATAACCGACGCCTACAGCCGGAAAGCGCATTTCCTCTATTTTTAACTCTATTACTTGTCCTCTTCTCAATTTACACCCTCGCTTGTTCTATAATCATTCATCTATCATATCAAATTTACCCAGGTTTATAAAGGTAAAATCCGCCAGCATAAAAAAGACCGCATCATTCGACGCGGTCTTGAAACTCTTTTTCATCTTAAATGGCTTTCACCAAATGTCTAAACATATGACCCAGTACCTGTAAATCACAGTCGTGAACATAGCCTAATTTTTGATAAATGGCATAGGCCTTGTCATTGTCGGCTTCCGCCAAAAGGGATACTTTACTGTAACCCGCTGCCTTACCTTTTGCCTCAGCATGTTCAATTAGCTTTCTTGACTTCCCTTGCCCTCTAAAAGCCTCTAGTACAGCCAAGCTGTCGATGTAATATTCATCGTCAAAAGCTTCTTGTGATGCCATAATTTGATGCTGTAAGAGCTCCAACTCATCCGGTGTGCCTTGGAAGTGATCCGCCATTACACGAACCATGCCTGCATTCAGCCGATACATTTCCTCCGCTGGATAAGATACAACGATACCTGCTACCACACCGTCTTCTTCTATGATATCGCAATATTCCTTGCTGAATCTGGTTTCTGGCGTATTGTATAGAACGACCATCTGTGCCAATGCCTCTTTGATATCCCACGAGCCTGTAAAAATATTTACCAGATCATCAATTGCCGCATGAATCATCAAGACGACCACATGTTGATCTTCTATTCTTGCTTCTCTGATCATGTTTAACCCTTCCGTCCTTTGTTTATATTTTCAGTAATCCGTTAACAGTATAACATATTTATGTCGGATTAACCTCCGAATTCAAATTTTCAATGGTCTCTGATAGTGCCATCCACTGCGCGGACAGTCTGTCGTGGACCTTTTGCTTTTCCGTCAATGTCGCATTTAAGTCTCCAAGCAAGACATAGTCCGTTGTATTGGCCTCGATCTCAACGTGAAGTGTCGTCATTTCCGTTTCAAGGATTTGGATACTTTCTTCGAGACTTGCCATCTGTCGTTCCAGTTTTTTGACTTCCCTCTGCCGCTGTTGTTCTTCTGAGCGTGTCTTCCCTTTTGATGCCAATACAGAGCTCTGGGATTCTCCTAGAAGCATTTTATCCACCGGGTCTACTGGGTCCACCGATCCCTGAAGCGATTGACCCTGTTTTTTCCGTTCTTCCTTATAATAGCAGTAGTCACCAGCGTAGTCCCAAAGCCGACCCTCTCTGACCTCCGCCACCCGCGTCGCGACCTTTTCAATGAAAAATCGGTCATGGGAAACGAAGAGAATAGTGCCCGGAAACTGAACCAAGGCACTTTCCAGCGTTTCTCTGGACGCGATGTCGATATGGTTGGTCGGTTCGTCCATCAGAAGCATGTTGATGTCTTCTTCCATGAGGAGCGCCAGCTTCAAGCGCACTTTTTCGCCCCCGGATAAGGACTCGACCTTTTTAAAGACACTCTCCCCAGTGAACAGGTAGCGTGCCAGCTTTTGACGACTTTCACCTTCATTCAGAAGAGTCGCCTCCCTAAAATATGTCAGTATGTTCTTTTCACCCGCATCAAAATAAATTTCTTGATCTAAGGCACCGATTTTCACCGAGTCACCGACGACCAACTGTCCATCCAGCGGTGGCAAGTCTTTCTGTATCACCTTAAAAAGCGTCGTTTTCCCTGTCCCGTTATCGCCGAGGAGCACCAGCCGTTCACTGAATTTAAGGATGAAGGCGTCTATATGGAAAAGTGGTGTCCCATAGCCTATAGTCGCTTCTTTTACCTGAATCACATCCTTGCCGGAACGCTCTGACATCTCGAAGTTCAAATGGATGTTGCGCGCCGTCTTTGGGCGTTCTACCTTGTCCATTCGCTCAATGCGCTTTTCCATGGCTTTAGCTTTCTTGAACATGGCCTCATTGTCCGACCGAGTGCCCCAGTCCCTAAAGCGCTTGATCGCATCCTCCATCGCTCCGATTTTCTTTTCCTGCTGTTTGTATTGGGCTTCATGCAAGACTTTTAGCGTCTCTTTATGAGTAATGTAGCCACTGTAGTTGCCATAAAATTCTACCGTTGCCCCTCTGGCCAATTCCACGATTTTGCCTACCGTATGGTCTAAAAAGTATCGGTCATGGGAAATCATAATCATGGCAGAGGCACTGTCCACAATATAGCCTTCAAGCCATTCCAAAGTCTTTATATCCAAATGGTTGGTCGGTTCGTCCAGCAGCATGACATCCGGTTCTTCCAAGAGCATCCTGCCCAGCATGACCTTGGTCTTCTCTCCACCACTGAGCGACATAAAGTGTCGACTTAAAAAGTCATCGGAAAAGGACATGCCGATCGTGATCCTTTTCAATTTTTCATCGACACCGTAACCCTCTAGGACCGTGAATCGTTCCTGTACATGCCCGTATTCAAGCAAAAGCTTTTCCATGTCCTCAGAAGCGTCTGCCAGTCTTTTTTCCAGTACAGACATATGACGCTTAAGGCTACCGACCTCGCCAAAGGCCTCCATCAAAACCTCTAGGACAGAAACGCCCTCCGGATACGTTGGGATTTGAGCCAAATAGCTGCACTTGAGACCCTTTTTCTTGAAAATATCCCCTGCATCGGCGCTTTCCTCTTCTGCGAGTATTCTCATCAAGGTGGTCTTGCCACAGCCATTAAGACCGATAAGACCTATTTTTTCACCTGTTTTAACCGTAAAATTCACCGAATCGAATATGCTGTTGCCACCATACATTTTCGATAAGCCCTTTACTTCTATTTCAATCATTGATTTGCCTCCATTCATTTGAGTTGTCCTACTAAAAAGCCATTAACCCCATCCTGGATGTCTAATTTTTTATACACAAAAACCCGAGTGTCACACTCGGGTTAAAAAAACTGATCCGTATATCACAACTTGAAAATTTTACCATTATCCAATTAGACGTCCCCCACCCTTTGGACACCATTTGCGAAAATGCCCAAAGTAGCTAGTGGTAATCTATCTACGATAATCGAATTTTTCAGCTGTGCTTTCATTTCGATAAAACCTTTCTATAATCTAGCTAAAGTATAACATAGCCTAACAATCTATTCAAATAAGTCCATGATTTCTTCATAGGATTCGATATAGCGTTCCACAATTTTCAAAAGTTCTGCCTTATGTGGGATGGATAAAGCGTCCATAACGCCAATCACGCGCATGCCTGCGTTCTTACCAGCCTGTGCGCCCGCTACCGTATCCTCGAATACGAGACAGCTTTCCGGTGGGACGCCTAAATCATCTGCCACTTTTAAAAATACGTCGGGACTCGGTTTGCCCTTTTCCACCTCGCAAGAGGTACGTATGGATTTAAAGTAGGTGATGACCTTGTTTCTCTCCAACACTTCCACCGCTAGATCCTTTGAATTACTCGTACCGATACCCATCGGCAAATTCAGTCGGTCCATGAGCTCCAAAAATTTGGTCGCCCCCGGTTTCATGCCGATTTCATGTCGGTAAAGTTCAATCGCCATATCTGTCCAGATGCTTTTTAGTTCGTCTAGACTTTCCGTGAGGTTGAATCTATTTTTAAAATAGCCTGCCGTTTCCGTGAAACTCATGCCCTCTATCTCTTTTTGCAAGTCTTCTGGGAATTCATGCCCGCGCTCGCCTAAAAAATCGATGTCGATTTGTTTCCAGATCCACATGGAATCGATCAGCGTGCCGTCCATATCAAAAATAACTGCTTTAATATCTTTCATTGTGTTTTCCTTTCCAATCTCTTCTTGACTCCTATTATATCCAAAAATGGCGTCCTTGCAAAAACAAAAAGCTGGGAAAACTCCCAGCTCATGTGTTAATAATTTTTGCTTTCAAGCGAACGTTCCCTTTGGGAGGCCCTTTCAAGCAGGCCATCCTTTTGAACTACCGCTCTGACATGCTCACCGTAACCGATAAGTCCTACCTCATCGAAGGCTTCCATTTTGAATTTGATAAAGACTTTGGAAGCATCGATAACAGTCACTTTTACAGTAACGGTTTCCCCAAGTGTTGTAGGGGCAATGTGATCGACTTTAGCCGATTTACTGACGGTGATAAAACCTTCCGGCAATTCAGGATCCGCCAACTCATAGCAGGCCTCTAACATCAAGGCCACCAAACTCGGTGTCGCAAATAATTTTTCGAGTTTACCGCTGCCATAGCTTAATGCGGTATCGCTCTCTTTTACGACTTTTTGAATCGTTTTCGTTGCGCCAATTGTAAATTTTTTAAACTCAGCCATACTCACCACTCCTCCGTTATGTAATCGTTTCTTATTACATAAATACCACGAATGAGTCGTGTTTATTCACCATATTTGCTATTCACATAAGTATCTATTTTCGACGGTTGGATTTCTTCCGAAAATACGCCGTGATTTCTTAGTCGATTCAACAGGCGTTTGTCCTTGGAGTGAAAAATCACCCGGTGACGTGTCGTCAATACGATTTCATAGAGTTCCTGTGCCAAATCTTCAGAATGCAAATTGACAAAATAGGCTTCCATATCTTTGTAGTCCAAAAGTGCTACAATCGCTGTCGTCACGGCGTCCTTCTTGCCATACTGTTCCTGAGCGCCATCATGGCACCGTTTTGCATGACGTGGGTCACGAAAGCAAGATGCATTGCCCTCTATAATCAGCTGTTTCGCCTTTGTGTTGTAGTAGTGGTAGGCCATAATGCCTTCCTCTACCGTTTCAACCGCCGTTCTCGGTGGCTTTTCCCCTTCGACAAAGCATTTATAATTTTCTTCTATAAAAGCCGTCTTAGAAAGTGTTTGGGCCTCTAGCTGATCGATGAGTGCATCACGCTGAGTCATAAATGTTTCAAAAATCATATAAATTCCTTAATCTAATATTTTCTGCAACTGAAATTGAACATAATCGGAAGACACCAGATGGTAGTCGACACCGCCATGTTCACCTTGTAAACCGCATTTAAAGGATACTTCTGTATGGAGATGACCATAAATAACCTTTTCCACACCATAGGATTCATAAATCTCAGTAAATCCAGAAGGTTCAAAAGAATCATTAGTCGGCGGATAATGGGTTATCACAAGGATGGGCTTATCCGTCGCCTTTTTCGCGCTGTCCAATGAGAGCTTCAATCGAATGAGTTCTCGCTTGTATATTTTTTCATCATGAGCATCGAAATTCTGCTTGGTCGGACAGATCCAACCGCGAGTGCCACAGATGATATGCGTCTTGTATTCATAAAAATTGTTTTGGATAAACACCATATTGGGGAAGGCCTCGTTCATTCTCTTAAGAGACGTCCACCAGTAATCATGATTGCCTCGAAGCAGCACTTTCGTGCCAGGAAGCGCGTCAATCCAAGCCAAATCGACTTTTGCATCTTCAAAAGTAGTCGCCCAGGAGATATCCCCTGGAATCAATACCATGTCCTCTTCTGAAACCTGCGCCAACCAGCTCTCTTTTATTTTTTCTTCGTGTTGTACCCAAGCTTCACCAAAAATATCCATAGGTTTATCCACGGATAAGCTTAAATGCAAGTCACCAATAGCGTATAATGCCACTCAATCACCATCTCTATAGTTCTTTCTTGAAAAACAGTCTGTAGCTCGGTAGCAACTCCTTGATTTCGCGCGAGAGCTTATCCAGCTCTTCTACGTTGGAGCTCGACCAGAGGGCTGTGAAGCGCTCTTGGAATTTCTCAGCCTCATCAACAAGACCGATGGCATACAGACTCTGTAAGTTCTTTGTAATGTCCGCAACGATATTGGACTTCTGTTCAAAAAGTAGCTGCGCGGTAATGACCTCCTGACGGATCGTATACATTTCTTGATCCAGTGCAGATGCTGCCTCCGCCGCCTTTTGCAATTTTGATTGCAGATGATCCGGAATATGCTGCGTGTATTTATAGTTGAGCGAATGTTCTATGGTTGCCCAGAAATTCATCGCCAATGTTCTTATTTGTAATTCTACCAGTATCTCTTTTTCGCCATTGATCGTTTGAACCGGATAGTTGATGATCACATGAAGGCTTTTATAGCCACTTTCCTTGGGATTGGCGATGTAGTCCTTTTCATAGACAACCGTCATATCCGAACGCTTTCTGACGAGGTCTGCGACCGCATAAATGTCATCAATAAACTGACACATAATGCGTAAGCCCGCAATATCCTCCATTTCACGACCAATCTGCGCTTCTGGAATGCTGCGTCTTTCTGCCTTTTCTAAAATACTGGATATTTTTTTGACACGTCCTGTCACAAATTCAATAGGCGAATAACCGTTTGTATCTTGATATTCTCTTCGAATAGACTTAAATTTTACTTTGAGTTCTTCCACCGCTTGTTCATACGGCGTCAAAAAACTTTTCCATTCCCGTGTCTTGTTCATCTTTACACCTCCAACATGTCGATGATGTCATTGATACATGAAAAATCTTCTACAATATAAGTTGGTTCATATTTTTGTAAATCCGCTCTCGAATAGCCTCCAGTCAAGACCGCAATCGTCGTCGCTAAGTGATGCTTCCCTGAAACGATATCATGAGGGGTGTCACCGATCACCACCACGTCTTTTTTTTCAAACACCACATTGTAGTGCTGCTCCATGGCGGTGATGATATAGCCTACAAGTGCTTCGCGCTCTGTAAAACCACAACCAAAACCACCGTGTTCGAAATAGTGGTCGATACCTGCATGTTTCAATTTCAGCCACGCGCCGACTTCACAATTGCCGGTACTGATGACATTGATCATGTCCTCGTGAGCTGAAGAATAATTCAAAACCTCGACGATGCCCTTGTACAATTTGACCTCCGTCTGGCCTAAAATGTCATCTAAGATCTGCTCGTAATGTTCATAGAAATTGCTTAATTTCCGTTCCGGTAAACCGTGCTTTTGGAAAGCCTCTCTCAAGATTACTCTATCCAGACGTCCTGACATGGCGATGCCATCGAAGGCGTGATCGATGCCGAACAAGACCTTGAATGTTTGATCCATCGCTCTTCGGCCTGCTGCACCACAGTCTACCAAGGTACCATCTATATCCCAAATCAATAATTTCTTAATCATAGAATTTCTCCTACTCTATTATACTATGAACTATAACGCCTTCATAGAGGGCACCTTGAGAAATATCGCGGCTTTCCAAGGCTTCGTCGATCATATCCTTCAATTTCCACCAACTCATCCCCCAGTTGCAAAATAGGGTCAATTCCTCAGGTGCTCTCGCGGCCAATCTCTGAAATACCATATCTGGAGAGACGACTTCGATAAAGCTCACGACGCGATCCACATAGTCTTCCGGTGAAATAATGGAGAATTCTCCAGCTTCATAGGCATCCCCCATCGAAGTTCCCTTGAGAATGTAGAGAGAATGGATCTTGACATAATCCACCTTTAAAACGGAAAGTACCCTGCCCGCCTCCAGAAAGACCTCCTTGGAGTCCCAAGGCAGATTAGCAATTAGGTGGGCGCAAAGTTTGAAGCCATGGGCTTTGGTTCTTAGGGCACTATCAATAAAGGCCGCTACCCCATGGCCTCGGTTAATCTTTTTCAAAGTTGTCGGATTGATAGATTGTAGCCCCAATTCGATGGATATGTTGACACCATAGCGGTCACTAGTGGACTTCAGCACATCCAAATAGGCCTCACCCAGACAATCCGGCCGTGTGGAAACGCATATCTCCACGACCCCCTCCAAACAGGCTTCCTGCATGCGTTTTTCAAAGAGATCAAGGGGCATGTAGGTATTCGTGAAATTTTGAAAATAGGCAATAAATTTCTCTGCCTTGTATTTTTTAGAAATATAGGCGATGTTCTTTTCAAGTTGCTCCCTGACGGACAGCTGATTATCGAGACTTTCAAATCCTGTGGCTACTTCGCCACAAAATGTACAACCCTTAAATCCAAGGGTGCCATCCCGATTAGGACAGGTCACCGGCAGATTGACGGGGATTTTATAGACCTTTTCACCATATTCCTTTTTCAAGCTTTCTGCATATGTATTGTATCGCATCTTTTCATCCTCATAAAAAACATTACAAGACTTCTAACGTCTTTATTGTACCATTAAGTTCCGCATGCCGTCGAGCGGTCGGCGCAACCGAATAAGCTCTGCATCCCGTCGAGGGATGCAGATTCTTAAAGCAAGAAAAACACTTGCTTAACCTATAAAAAAGTCCTGCATAAACTGCAGGACTTCAGATAAGACAACCCGTCTTGATTAAACGATTTTGTTTACGGTCTCCTCATAGGATAAAGGAACGATATCGAAATGAATCTCTTTCGTGGCTTTATTCTGTAAACGCTTAATCATATTTTGCTGTACTGTTTGCTCCAAAGATTCACCCATAACAACAATATCTATCTTATTTTTCTCTGCAAAGGCATTAAGGGTGCTCTCAATATCGTGGGACTTCATAACATGAAGTTCTCCACCGTGTTCTTTGGAGACATCAAACAAATACTCTAGTGCATCCGACTCCTTTAAACTGCCAAAATACTTCCAATTTTCCTTAACGACATGAACGACAAAAAGCTGACCATGTTTTGAATCATTTAATGTTGCACCTCTCTCGATTAGTCTCTCACACGATTTTTGTTGTGTCACGCACACCATTATTTTCTTCCTGTTTCTCATTCCTATATGTGCTCCTTTCAAGCGACATAAATTTATACTTATGAAGTATTTTCTTGCACTATCATTATACCAAATATTCCAAGTTTTAAGCCGCCTTTTAAGAAAAGTTCACATTTCGTTAAAAAAAATTTTATGGTATCCTAAGTATGTAAGAACGGAGGTATTAGATTGAAATATACAAAAGTAATCGGCATCATGGGACAGTATTTCACAAGGGAATACGTCAAAATCAAACAACATAAGAACAAAATACGTGAGGTTAAAGAAGAAACGGTCTTAAAAGCCTTTTTGAACGGCGATACGGAAGTAGAAATCGTTCTGGAAGATTCGGATCAACGCATTATCATTGACTATTTTTCAGATCCAGCGGTTATTCGTCAATACTTAGGTGAAAAATTTGTGCCTAAATTGTAAATGCCAAAAGAAAAAGCTATCCTAGGATAGCTTTTTTTATCGCACTTTTTTATCTATCTATTTCTATTTAGTTAGTATTTTTTGTTACAAAATATATTCATGTAGCGCCTTTGGTAACGCTTCCTTTTCCTGATTAAGAGCAAAAATAAACTTAAGGTCGTTTTTCTGAGCGATATTTTTAAACTTATCAAAATACTCGATCATATCCTCAGCACTAATGTCGACAACCTTAAGCAACCCATCAATATATATTCTTTCAATATCATAGTTATTCGAAATAATCCCGCACACAAAACCAAAGAACTCCTCTTTTGTCTTGATTGGGTAGTCTTCCATAGTCATAAAACGCATATCATGATTCAAATCATACATGTGGCGTTTGTCATCATCGATGTACACAACGCTACCATTAAGTTTTTCGACGTCTTCATTCGCCAACTTAATCATTCGTTTTGTTTTACCGCTACCCTTTGGACCTACAAGCATACTAACCATATCCATCTCCTCCTTAGGTTAACCAAATTTAGAATTTTCAAAAGATTCTATATATTACTACTTCTATACCCTTTTGAAAATCCCTTCAAAACGAAAAAATTTATTTTTTGAATAATATTCGTATTCGAGAGGGCTTTTTAGGCCTGTGTCAGATTAGCCGCATGTTCTGCCTTAATGGACTCGACAAGGGATTTGTCTTTCAGTAAATTTAAGGCTGTCAGCGCATAGGCAACCGTCACCTTCTCCATCATTTCAAGGGCGCGCGGCGTCTGAGTCGCCTCAGCAAAGGCCATGGTGTGTCCTGCGAGTGTCTCGTCACCAATGGCAAACATAGCGTGTGCCGTCGGACAGACATGGCTCACATTACCGGCATCCGCTGAGCCCATAGAAGCTCTCGCTCCTTTTATATCCTCGATACCTACCGACTTGAAATGCTCAGTGATCACCTGATTCAAGAGTGGTGATGGTACCATGTTGTCGTAACTTTTTTCATAATTGCTGATGGTAAGCTGTGTACCAGTGGCCAAGGCAGATGCCTGCGCACAATTCTTCACTTTGCCGATGAGTTCCTGAAGGTAGGTCTTTGTTTTCGCTCTGACATAGAACTGTGCAACCGCCCGTTCCGGCACAATATTCGCAGCCACACCACCCTCAGAGATAATACCATGAACACGAGCTGAGTCCACCATATGCTCTCTTAAAGCATTCACATGATTAAATAAGCCAATGACGCCATCCAGCGCATTAATCCCTTTTTCCGGGCACGATGCCGCATGGGCCGCTCGGCCAATATATTCAAACTGTAGTGCCTCCATGGCAAGACACTCCACCGCCACTGCCGTTTCATTGGATGGATGGGCCATGAGGGCAATATCCACCGTTTCAAAAACACCACGATCCACCATATCCACTTTCGCACCGTCGTTTTCTTCTGCAGGCGTACCAAACACGATGATTTTTCCGCCTAAATGCCCCATCATTTCAGAAGCGATGATTGCCGCACCCGAACTGATGGTGCCGATCATATTATGCCCACAGCCATGGCCAATTTGAGGCAGGGCATCGTATTCTGACAGAAAGGCGATAGTGGGCCCAGGTAAGCCGCTGTCATAGGTTGCCTTAAAGGCGGTTGGAATATCCAAAAATGCCTTTTCCACCAGAAAATTATGAGCCTCTAAAAAATCAGTATGCCTCTTAGCGGATTCAAACTCCTGATTGCCCAGTTCCGGATGGGCATATAAATAAGCGCTTAAAGTCTCCAGCGCCGCTTTCATCTGATTGTATCGCATCGTAATTTCCTGTATCATCGTTTACCTCCAACACGTAATTTTACTCAGGATACATCATTATTCAACAAAACGCAACTTTATACGCACAAAAAGAGCTGTCTTTCATAACAGCTCCTTAGTCTATCCTTCTAAATGATCGTTTCTCAACTGACCGCAGGCCGCGTTGATGTCACTACCCAATTCTCTTCTAATCGTCGTCGTTATGCCGTAGTTCTCCAAAATCTTCTTGAAAGCTGCAATAGACGCTTCTTTAGACGGCTGATAATTTCTTTCCACCACTTGGTTGATCGGAATCAAGTTCACATGGCACAGCATGCCTTTGATAAGCATTCCTAGTTCTTTTGCCCGTTCCGGCGTATCGTTGACGCCAGCAATCAGGCCGTATTCAAAGGTGATTCTTCTATTGGTCTTTTCCGTATAATAGCGACAAGCCGCCATGAGACGTTCTAAATTGTATTTTTTATTGATTGGCATGAGCGCTGTTCTTTCAGCATCGTTGGCACAATGTAAGGAAATCGCCAAGGTCAGCTGTAGATTTTCATCCGCCAAAGCTTCAATCTTATCCGCAATACCACAAGTCGAAAGTGTGATATGTCGCATCCCTAAATTGTAGCCCGCCGGGTCGTTGACCAATTTCAAAAATTGGAGTACTGCTTCATAATTATCCAGTGGCTCGCCGCTGCCCATCAGTACGATATTACTGATTTTGATGCCCAGCGCCACTTCGACCGCATAAAGCTGGCCCATAATTTCGCCAGCACTTAAATGCCTGACCATACCACCAAGGGTGGATGCACAAAAGGTACATCCCATCCTGCAACCTACTTGCGTGGAAACACAAATGCTATAGCCATGTTTGTAGGACATCAAGACGCCTTCCACAACATGACCATCCCATAATTCATAGAGGAACTTGGTCGTCTGGTCCTTCTCTGATGACAAGCGTTTTATGATTTTAACGTTATCGAGTAAAAAGGTTTCTTCTAACTTGACTCTTAGACCTTTTGGCATGTTGACCGCTTCATCAAAGCTTTGAATGCCTTTGACAATCCAGCCATACAACTGTTTTGCCCTAAATTTCTTTTCACCTATTTCAATCATATAGTTTTCAAGCGCTTCCAAGGAATAGCTTCTAATATCTCTTTTTTGCATATTAACCTCCACCTTGAATCATTATATCACCGATTCACGAAATTTCCATTTGTTCATCAAAAATTCATAAGTTCACGGTATACTATTAATAAGCAGACTTTTTTTGAAAGCTTTGCATCTTATTACATTGGAGGTATTACATGAAAAAAACTATGTTAAAACTCATCGCACTTTCCGCACTTATTTCAGCGCTGGCATTGAGCGGTTGTACTAAGGAAGACTCTACCGACGTGACAGCACCAGAAGACACAACTCATGTAACAGAAGAGAATGCCGCTGATGCGTCATCAGAAAACGCGACTGAGGCAACAGCAGAGGATGCTGCTAACGAAGACGACGTTGTCGTTTATGATCCAGATAAAGAAGACCTTGTTTTTCAAGAATTCAAAGTGTCCCTTTTCAAAGGTTACTCTACCGTGGACGCACAAGCGTTTTTGAAAGCCAATATAAAATATCTTGGAATTGAAAAGGCCGACCAAGCCATTCTTGAATTAGAGAAACGCTTGAAGGAAAATCAAAATTACTATATTAATCAGTTGATGGACGAAAAAGTACAAGAAGCCGTTCTAACGGCCTATGACCTAGATAATAACACCCTTGATATGGCTAACTTTAAAGATGAAACCTACAAAAAATTGGCGCAGCTGATTCTGGATAACGGATACAAATTCTTCCCAGAAGAAGGTTTATTCTACCCAATCATCGACTACAGAGGGTTACAAGCTTACGATAAATACACATCGGATGAGATCAGAAGCTACCTTGATATCCTTGCAAGGGATTCCGATGCACCAACCGTATCGGATGCGCATCTCAATGTCGTAAAGGACGAACTGGAAACACGCATCCTACTTGCCGAAGAACACATGCAAAAATTCCCAGAGGGACAGACTTTCGATACAATCTATGATGCCTACAAGATGTACATGCAGTTCTATACCGTCAGTATGGCTTATATGGGCGGATTCGATGTAGAAACAAGAAATATCTCAGAAGACTTGCTGACCAGCTATAACGATTTTGTCACTGAAAATCCAAATAGCACCTCAGCAGCTATCATCAAAGAATACCTAGAAATACTTGATGAAAATGACAATAAAATCAACGGCGACGTTCAGGATTTCCTTCAAGATTTCAACACGGTCGTCGTAAAGCATATTTCAAGCATTACTACAAAATAGAACAACAAAAAACCGTCTAATCTTAGACGGTTTTTTCATTTCTATTTTCTTCGCGCTCTCAAATCAGCGAGAAACTGATCTACCGATATGTTCATCACGTAATCATCTGTGATACCCGCGTCCTCAATCATGGCCTGAGCTGTGTCCAGAACCCCTAGGGTCGTGTGGAAGTGAGAATCACTGCCCGCGATTACCTTGACCCCAAACTCTTTGGCATAACGCGCAATCTCAGCACAGCGCGAGGTGCTGCCTTTTCTAGAAATGCTGGTAAATGAGCTGTTATTGATTTCAATGATCTTATTATACTCTCCAGCCGCCAGTACAAATTCCTTGAGGTCGATCTCGACCTTGGGATTGCCTGCGTGACCGATGATGTCCACCAAGGGTTGATTCTTCATCGTCTCAATCATCATTTTGGTATTTTCCACCATGGTGCCTGGCTGTACACAGGCGTCGTGGATACTGGCAATGACAAAATCCAACTCTTCAAGATAGCGCTGATGAATATCGATCCTGCCGTTTATGTCCATGATGTTGGCTTCAACACCCTTTAATACACGAATGCCATCGACAATACTAGGAATGACCCGTTGATTGCCAATATGAAAAATATGAGAAGCGCCCGGCATTTCCGGACCATGGTCTGAAAGACCAATCATCTCTAGCCCTTTTAACTGGGCCTCCCGTACATAATCCATCACCGTTGAATAGGCATGTCCACTGGATACCGTGTGGACATGTACATCTAATACATATTTCATAAACTCTCCTTTTTTACAGTTTCACCAAATTAATCAACGCCGCCTGATTGCTATAGCGTTTTAAATTTTCAAAGATATTTTCAAAGCGTCTTTCATTTCTCATTTCAGAAATCCAAGAGTTATGGGGACTCAAGTACACCCGTTCAAACTCCCAAAGTGGACTCTCCTTAGGCAGCGGCTCCCGCTCAAAAACATCCAGAGCGATCCCCATGAATTTGCCGTCATCCAAATATCGAACCAAGGCCTCTTCATCAACCAGCTTGCCACGAGAGACATTGATCAGCACTGCACAATCCTTCATCGCCCCTAGGAAGCGCTCATCAATAAGATGGTGCATTTGGTCATTATAAGGCAATGCACAAACCACTGCCTCGACCTTGGAAACATAATGCATCATCTGGTCAAAAGAAATACACTCATCAAAATAAGGCATCGCACGGCCATCGGTATTCATGCCAATCACCTTTGCCTCAAAACCCTGTAAGCGTTTAGCCGCTTCTGTTGCCACACTGCCGGTACCTAAAAATAAAATATTTTTACCGACAAGCTCCCAAACACCGGTATTGATGTGCCAAATTTTATCGTCTTGGCGTCTATAAAAATACTTCGTATCCTTGTATATGTTCAGCAGACTCATCGCTACCCATTCCCCAATCGGCTTGGAATAACCACCCTTGTTGTTGGTTACTAGGATGTTTCTGTGCTTCACTTCCTCCAAGGGTAATTGATCAAAACCCATGCTGGAAAGAATAATCAGCTTTAAAGCTGGCATTTTTGAGATATCTAATCTTTCAAAGGGATTATAACAAACTAAAATCTCCGCATCGTCTACTTCAGGGCCATTTTCGATAATCGATTCCTTGACAACCATTACCTCATAGCCTAAAGCACGTATTGCGTCCAGCTTTGCTTGTCCATAATCGTATGTGAATATGGCTTTCATACGCGCCTCCTTATCAAATCCATTCTACTTCAGTTACATTCTACCACTTTTATCTGTCAATAACGACGTTTTAAATTCGAATATTTTCTGAAAGAAAAAAGCTACTGATTAAATCAGTAGCTACATTAAGTCTTCCAAACAATCGGACAATACGTCTGCAAGTCCGATAAACTCACAGCCAAAATTGAATCCGTTTTCAATAGGTTCTTTCCTAACGATTTTCAGTACGCTAAAAAAGTGATGTTTATCATCAATTACAATACTGGCATTAAAATGATAGCCCAACGGCAAATCATGGACTGCTTCAAATCCAAGTCCCGTCTTAGAAATATTGTGCACTACGATTGCCTCATCAATCCCCTCAATCATATCCTCATGGGTTTTGTAAAGGGATTCTATCGTCAATTTGATATTAATATCGGCTCTAGGCGCCTTACGCTTTTCAGGATAATTCATAATTCACCACCTATCTCATTCTAGGTAAATTATACCACAAATACCCCTATGCCTAAACATTTATTATTCCAGCTCAAGAATCAATTCTCCAGCAGCCACCATTGTTCCCTCTTTTGCTGAGACATTGGTAACAACCCCATCTACAGACGCCGTGATGTTGGTCTCCATTTTCATCGCTTCGACGATGGCTACCGTATCATTGGCTTTTACTTTATCGCCAACGCCCACCAAGACTTTTACAAGGGTACCCGGAATTGATGTACCAATTTGCATTGGATCACTCTCATCCGCATAAATCACCGATACACGTTCACGCTTTAAGCCTTGAACCGTATCTTCGATTTCAACTTCACGTCGATTGCCGTTGACTTCAAAGACAATACGTCTGTAGCCCTCTTCGGAAAGCTTACCGATTTCCACAAGTTTGATGACGAGAATATTACCTTCTGCAACCTCTACCTCGCAAGTTTCCCCTTCCGATAGACCGTAGAAGTAAATATCACTGCCCATCATCGTAAAGTTACCATGGTCTTTGACATGTGTCACATACTCATCAAACACTTTTGGATAAAGTGCATAACTCAGTACTTCTTGATCCGTACCTTGAATACCATGACGCTTGATCAAGTCCGCTCTAATGGCTTCAAAGTCCTCATCCGGCAACAATTCACCCGGACGACATGTAATTGGCTCTTTTCCTTTCAGAACAATCTTCTGAAGATTTTCAGGATAACCACCCATCGGCTGACCCATCATACCTTCAAAGTATGCCACAACCGAGTCAGGGAATGCCATATCCTTCGCCTTGTCCAAGATATTATTTGATGTCAAATCATTTTGAACCATGAAGATAGCCATATCGCCGACCGCCTTCGATGATGGTGTTACCTTGACAATATCGCCAAGCATTTCATTAACTTCCTTGAACATCTCCTTAACTTCTTGGAACTTATGACCTAGGCCAAAGCTTTCAACCTGTGGTTTCAAGTTGGAATACTGACCACCAGGAATCTCGTATTTATAGATTTCAGCACTACTTGATTTCAAGTCCGATTCGAACTGTTGGTAAACCGGACGCACATTCGACCAGTAGTCTGAAAGTTTTTGAATGTGATCTGAATTGATGCCCGTATCTCTATCTGTGTTCTTAAGCGCGGCTACAACCGAGTTGAGTGCTGGTTGACTCGTTAAGCCCGACATACTGTTGAAGGTCGTATCAACGATATCAACACCCGCTTCTGCTGCCAACAAGATAGAAGATACACCATTACCTGTCGTATCATGGGTATGCAGATGAATCGGTAAACCAACCTCTTCCTTCAAGGCTTTTACAAGTTTGAAAGCTGCGTATGGTTTCAATAGTGCCGACATGTCCTTAATCGCTAAGATGTGCGCGCCTGTCTTTTCGATTTCCTTCGCCATCTTCACGTAGTAATCCAGTGTATACTTATCACGGTATTCGTCTAATATATCGCCTGTATAGCAGATACATGCCTCCGCAATCTTGCCAGTTTGAAGGACTTCATCAATAGAAACCTCCATACCTTTCAACCAGTTCAACGAATCGAAGATTCTAAAGACGTCAATACCACTTTCTGCAGATTGCTGAATGAACTTTCTGATGACATTATCCGGATAGTTTTTATAACCTACTGCGTTAGAACCTCTAATGAGCATTTGCAACAGTACATTTGGCACACGCTCACGGATCAGTTCCAAACGTTCCCATGGATCTTCCTTGAGGAATCTGTAGGCCACATCAAAAGTTGCACCACCCCACATTTCCAGCGAGAATAGGTCTTTGCCAAGATGAGAGGTCGCTCTTGCGATTTTCTTCATATCTTGTGTTCTAACTCGTGTAGCCATCAGAGATTGATGCGCATCACGCATGGTTGTATCTGTAAGCAGTAATTTGTTTTGATTCTTGATCCAATCCACCACGCCTTCTGGACCTTTTGCATCCAAAATCTGCTTCGTTCCAGAAATATCAATGGTTTTATCGTATTTCGGCACAACCGGCACGTCAAAGTCGGTTTTGATGCCTTTTGTCTTATTCACAACGATTTCGCCGATGTAGTTTAACACCTTTAATTCCTTATCTGTCGATGGCTTAATATCAAACAGGTCATTGTTATTTTCAATGAAGTTGGTATCACAAGCCCCTTGTTTGAACGTTTCATGGTTAAGTACGTTGATTAGGAAGCCCGTATTGGTCTTAATACCTTCGATGGATACTTCCTTGACCGCTCTGACCGACTTTCTGATGGCATCTTCAAAGGTTCTCGACCAAGAAGTACATTTAACCAATAGACTGTCGTAATACGGACTGATGACCGCACCTGTAAAACCATTGCCGCCGTCAAGACGAATACCGAAGCCCGAGCCTGTTCTATAGACATCAATGCGACCTGTGTCCGGCGCAAAGTTGTGTGCCGGGTCTTCTGTCGTAATTCGGCACTGAATGGCATAGCCTCGAGGCACGATCGCTTCTTGACCTGAAATGCCGATTTCTTTTGAATCCAAAGCATAACCTTCAGCGATTAGAATTTGACTCTGAACAATGTCAATGCCCGTCGTCATTTCTGTTACCGTATGCTCTACCTGAATTCTTGGGTTCATTTCTATGAAATAGTGTCGGCCCGACTTGTCCACTAAGAATTCTACCGTACCTGCACTTCTGTAATTTACTGCACCTGCGATTTTAAGGGCATCTTCACAAATGTTTTTACGCTGCTCATCAGTCAAAGTCAAAGCCGGTGAAAATTCGATTACCTTTTGATGACGTCTTTGGATCGAACAGTCTCTCTCATACATATGAACGATGTTACCGTACTTATCACCTAAGACCTGTACTTCGATGTGCTTAGGATTCTCTAAGTACTTTTCGATAAAGACATCGTCTATACCAAAAGCTTTTCTCGCTTCGTTTTTAGCGGTATGATACTCTCTAATCAACACGTCCTCAGAACGCACGATACGCATACCACGACCGCCGCCACCTGCCGACGCCTTCAAAATAACCGGGTAACCACAATAACGCGCTGCTTCAAATGCCTCTTCATCACTTTTGATTGGTCGCTCAATTCCTGGAATTGTCGGTACCGATACCTCATTGGCTACAATTTTTGATTTGATTTTGTCTCCAAGACGGTTCATCATCTCAGGTGTTGGTCCAATGAACTCGATGCCAGCTTCTATACATTTTTGCGCAAACTCAGGATTTTCAGATAAAAATCCATAACCAGGGTGAATAGCCTCTACCCCTTTTTTCTTGGCCAATTTGATGATCTCATCGATGTTCAGATAAGCTTCAATCGGTCCACTGTTCTTGCCAATCAGATAAGATTCGTCCGCTTTGGTTCTAAAAAGCGAATTTCTATCTTCATTTGAATAAATTGCAACGGTACGGATACCCAGTTCATGACACGCTCTGAATATTCGAATGGCAATTTCTCCCCTGTTGGCAACTAAAATCCTTTTAAACTTTTTCATGTTCTCACCCCATCTATATTTTGCTTCATAGCGCGTTATCCTTATTGCATTATAATATAGCAGTTTTACTAGGGGATTTCAACAGTAAAAAATAATTTTTACAAACTTTGACCTTAAAAAATAACAAAAAGTTAGCATTAGAGCTAACTTTTTTCAGCATTTTCATTCAATTCTTCGTAATTCGCCTTAATTTCGAAGGTTTCATAATTTTTGAGATCGCTCGACCAGCGTATGATTTTATCCTCATTGGTCACACCATAACCATACTTGGCATTGGCGTCGATATCCAGTATATAAGGCATATCCGGCATTTGATACGGTTTTTCATGATACAAGGTATCGTTCGGCTTATACTGTCCCCAAGTGAAAACCTTGCCCATATTATCCAGCGCCACGACAAACTTTGGTCCCGTGGCAATCTTGATGATGTTTTTAAGTCCCGGTACTTCTTTCGGGAAAAGCACTTCCTTCTCTCCGATGAAGCCCAGTTGATTTCTATTGTTCTGTCCCCAAGCGACAATTCTACCTTTCTCTGTCGCCGCCAAGCTATAGCCCTTACCAGCATAGACGCGACTGATGCCCTTAAGTTCTGTCTGAACCGGTGTGTATACCGGTTTACCGGCATAACCCAGTCCAAGCTGACCATAGCGATTATCACCCCATGCCATGACCGTACCGTCATAAAGCAAGGCCAAAATGTGTGTCGATCCAACAGAAAGTTGCTTTACCGCACCGAGTCCCTGAACCAATTCCGGCAATTCACTGTACTTTGAATCCGTCGCTTTACCTAACTGGCCATCCTCGTTATTACCCCACATATAGACTTCGCCGCCAGCAGAGAGGGCACCCGCAAAAGCGTCACCCGCACCAACGGAAATGATGCTTTCCATACCCCATACTTTTTTAAAGACCTTGCTGCTTTGTCTATTGCCAGAACCCAACTGTCCAAAACCATTCCGACCGGAACAAAATACTAGGCCATCATAGGTTCGAATAACAGAAAAATCACTACCTAGACTACCTTCCACAACATTTTCGATACGACTGTTATATGTCAGGGTCTCGCACTTCATACTCGTGCCGTCTCCCATCTCGCCATAATCATTTTCTCCGAAGGTCAGTATGTCGCCGTTATGCATGATCGCAAAGAAATTATTGATACCCGCAACAACACCCCGCACCCCTTCTTTTTTAGACACGGTAATTTTCTTCGTCGTCCACTCGGACCAATTCTCATTTTTATCTTTTACTTTCAATTTGATGGTATAATCTCCAGGCTTTGAGAAACGCGGCAAGGCGTTTTCCCACTTTTCTTCCTTAATATCCCCATCTTCCAACGTGGATTCAGCTGAGCTGTACTCTACATTGCTGGTCGTCAAAATGCCCTTTTCAGGAAACACTTTGATTTTGGCCACAGGTTGAATCTTACTGATTTTTTTGGCACTGAAAAAACTCAAAAAAGCGTATTTCCGCTCCATAAATGAAGTGCCACCAATCGCATCAACCACAGATCTGCATTCCGGATGGCTCAAACCTTTGACCACCAAATACTTTTCATCTTCAGAAATCGCATAGTGCTTCCATGGAATCGACACGTTACCTGCCACATGGGGTTTCAAATCATCAATATCATCCAGAATGCGGTTTTCTTTTTCCTTGAATTGTTTATACGCCTCTTTAATGAGGCCGTAGTGTTCCACAATTTTATTGATTTCTAATTTACAACTGCTGTTTTTTGCATGAAATAGCAACATCGC
>JAFGTX010000198.1 GCA_016938815.1 Clostridia bacterium
AGAGAATTGCGCATACGTTCCAAATGTTCTTTCCAAAAAAGAGGGTAACCGTCTATAATACGGATTACTTCATAAATGAGCGCACCTTCAAAGGACATTTCAAAGGGAAAAATCCGTTCTATCCTTTTGCCATTCAAAAGCGCATCGCTGCCAATACCTTGAATTTGCATGTTTTCACCTCTCCAATTACGAACTTATTCACCTCATATTCTACACTTTCTTCAGGGGTTTGTTATAATTTTTACAGAAATAATATATTCTAGTCATAAATGCTTCACACAAAAAGTAGCGGAAACTACATTGTCATAAAAACGCAAAGGAGAAGGGTCATCCCCTTCTCCTCATTCTTATTTATTCATGCCATTTTTGCGATGATAATGTCCCCAACACTCCGTAATAAGCTTTCTCGCCGCAAATACCGAAGTAAGGGCAGGATCTAGTCGAGGCGCTACCTCCACCACATCAAAGCCGATGATCGGCAAATCGAAAAGCCCGCGCAGAAGAGTGAGCAATTCCCTTGAAGTGAGGCCGCCAAACTGAGGTGTACCGGTGCCCGCTGCATAGGCCGGATCAAGACAATCGATATCCAGTGTCAAATAGATTTTATTCAAACCAGACATCTTGGCCTTTACCGCCGCGACAACCTGCTCGACACCCATCCGATTAAAATCACTTGCACTCAAGACATTCACATCATGACTTTCAAGAAAAGCCAGCTCATCCATTTCAATCGATCGAATTCCTAGAAAATAAAGGCTTTCCGGTCCGCTAACATGCTTTAGCTCTAAGGCACGTCTTTCCGTCGAGCCATGAGAAAGCGGATCACCTTCTAGAGCATCACATAGATCGAAATGGGCATCAATGTGAATGATGCCAAAGGGCTCATCTACCGCCGCATCGATCCCTTGCAGCACAGCGATAGTCGTTGAATGGTCACCACCGATCATGGTGAAAAAGGTACCGCTCTCAACCAATTTCTTCACCATGTGTGCCGTCTCTTCAAATACTCGCTCACGGTCCTCGCCTTCGATGTCCCCTAAATCGACGACTTTGAGGTCTGCAATCGACTCAAAGTACTCCGTTGTCGGTGCAATCGTATAGGTGATCTCTCTGATGGCAGCAGGTGCTTCCTTCGCACCACTTCTAAAACTCACGCCACCATCGTATGGTATGCCAAAAACAGCAACATCAGCCGCTTCATAGTTTAAATCCGGGCGGTTAAGTCCCGCCCAAATCTCTGTTTCATACATCATTTCCTTGGTTTTTTTCAACGTTTTTCCTCC
>JAFGTX010000199.1 GCA_016938815.1 Clostridia bacterium
CCCTTGAGAAGAAAGGTCACGTTAAAGTGTCCGGCGAGGTGGAATTGACGGGAACAACATTTGAGATCTGTCTGAATTTCAAGAGCATCAAGAACATGCTTCAAATCAGCACGGCTTGTGGCGACGGAGAAACGACCTACGGTAACGAAATCATGGTGCTTCAAGACGGTGTGATGGATCTGCTACTTATGGAAATTGGCGCTGAAAACGTTCAGTTTTTAAGCGTTTCTTCTCTAGGTGTCCTTTCATTACTGGAATCTTTTTATCAGAATCCGAAAACCTACATGCAGGCCTTGTATGAAAAGCGTGCAGCGTCTGAGTCAGTGCCTGCTGCTGGTGGCGATGCCAAATTCTGTTCGAATTGTGGCGCAAAACGTGCAGAAGGCGCGAAATTCTGTCCGGAATGTGGGGGCAAATTTTAAAAAATAGCGTTTATCACCTAATAACGCTTGACATCATGACAGAAATATTTTATTCTACTATAGGTTTATGTGAATTTTCGAGTGGAAATTCATAGGAAATCTTGACAAACAACCAAGTATACATTAAAATGTATAACAATACAGAGTTTCGATCTTTAAATTTAGTCCTGTGAGGCTGAAAAGGAGGAAATAGTCATGATGTACATGAATATATGTGCGCTTGTTTGCGCATGCAAAAATGATAATTTAATAAGTGAAAATATACAAAAAGATGATATTTTTTTGAGACCCGTCTCAAAATGTCATCTTTTTTTTGTTGCTTATGAGACTTATGGAGGGATAGATAATGAAAGGTAAACTGGTTTTAGAAAACGGTAGTGTATTTGAGGGCAATATCATCGGGAGTCCACTAGAAACTGTGGGCGAGGTCGTATTCAACACGGGTATGACGGGCTACAAGGAGGTTATGACAGACCCATCTTATTATGGTCAGCATTTGGTATTCACCTATCCTCTGATTGGCAATTATGGTATTGCGCTGGATGACTTTGAATCGGAAAGTCCAAAAGTCAGAGGCATCATCGTTAAGGAAGCTTGTTTGGAACCAAACAACTTCAGAAATGAAGTTTCGCTACATGACTATCTCTTAAGCTATAACTTAACTGGTTTATCAGGTGTAGATACGAGAGCACTTACGAAATTGCTTCGGTCAAG
>JAFGTX010000030.1 GCA_016938815.1 Clostridia bacterium
CCCTATGAGTCAAGATAGATGACATACCCTATTTTAAGGAGATGTCATTTATGGGCTATTCGATCAAGCATAAAATGCTGATACTTCAGAAAGTGCTACCGCCAAACAATAGGCCGGTTCATGAGGTCAGCAAGGAATCCGGGATATCTGTCCAGACTCTTTATAAGTGGATGGAACAAGTAAAAGATGATACCTTTGAACCTGGTACTCCCGAAGAACAGATTCCGCGATTCAAATCAGAACTGGAGAAGTTTTCGTTGCTCATGGAGAGTAAAGCTGTTCCCGAAGACACAAAAGGAGAATGGCTGCGCAAAAACGGGCTGCATTCGGAGCACCTTATACTTTGGGAACAGGAGCTCGCGAAGAAAATGACAGACCATACGGACATTAAAAGCGTACAACAAGAGAATAAGAACCTCAAAGCAGAACTGAAAAAGGCCAAGAAGGAGAAAGACCAGCTTGAAAAAGCCCTTACCGAAATGTCCGCCCTCTATGCTCTTAAAAAAAAAGCGGATGCAATTTGGGGGGACAAAGAGGACGATTGATCACGCAAGAAGAACGCCAGAATGCTATATGCCTTATTGAAGAAGCCAAGAAAGAAGGAGCCCGAATCAGTAAGGCGTGTGAGTGTCTGGAAATATCAGTCCGAACTTTCAAACGGTGGAAGTCCGGTGATCTGATTGATCAACGAAAAGGAGCTGAAAAAAGCATCCCTAAGAAGCTCACACAGGAAGAACGGCAAGCGATTATCGACGCCTGCTGCAGCAGGGAGTACCAAGATCTCACTCCCTATGAGATTCAAGTAATTCTTTTGGATGTAAAGATTTACTTGGGAAGCGTTTCGACATTCTATCGTGTTCTTCGTTCGGAAAACATGGTTCATTTCAGAGGTAATACGCGAAAAGGAACGAAAAAGCATCGACCGCCTGAACGAGTATCCACGGGACCTAATCAGGTTTGGGCATGGGATATCACGTATCTAAAAACCTCTGTCGCTGGAATCTACTTTTATCTGTATACGATCATTGATGTTTGGAGTCGGAAAATCGTTGGCTGGTCTATCGAAGACAGCGAAAACTACGAACATTCAGAGCGATTGTTCAAGCGCGTAATGAAGTCGTATGGTTTGAAAAAGGTCTTTCTTCACTCCGACAATGGTAATCCCATGAAATCGGGAACGATGCTCATGACGCTCTACAAACTCGGGATAATTCCTTCATTCTCCCGCCCACGGGTATCGAACGACAACGCATATATTGAATCGTTCTTTAAAACCCTGAAATACATGAAGTCGTATCCAAATTTCTTTGCAACCATCGATGATGCGAAATACTGGGTAGCCGATTTTCTCGACTGGTATAACGAGCGACATTTGCATTCAGCCATAGCTTTCGTAACACCAAACCAGAAGCACTCGGGAGAAGCTGACGTAATTATTGCAGCCCGGAACGAGGTAAAGAGAAAAGCATTCGATGCGAAAAGAATCCGATGGTCGAGTAAAATGGCTGAGATAGTCAACCCTCAAGTTGTGATTCTCAACCCTTCCTTGGAAACTCTTGAGCTTGATGCTTCGTGAGTTATTTTCAAAGACCCTATGTCATCTATCTTGACATAAAGCG
>JAFGTX010000200.1 GCA_016938815.1 Clostridia bacterium
ACCACTTTACCGATGACCGCATCGTGTCCATGATTCAAGCCATTAAGTCTAAATATCCCGATACGCGGGTGACCTTATCCCTAGGTGAAAAGGAAAAAGATAGTTATCAAAAATACTACGACGCAGGCGCCGACCGCTATTTGCTTCGTCATGAAACAGCCAACAAGGCACTTTACGAGTCTTTGCATCCCAAGATGAGCTTCGAACATCGTAAACAGTGTCTTGAAGACCTAAAGGCCATCGGCTACCAGCTGGGTGCCGGGTTTATGGTGGGTGTGCCGGGACAGACGCTGGAACACTTGGTCGAGGATTTGAAATACCTTAAGGATCTGCAACCGCATATGGTGGGCATAGGACCTTTCGTACCCCATAAGGATACACCTTTTGGCGGTCATGAATCGGGAACCGTGGATTTGACGGTAACCCTACTGGCTATGATTCGACTGATTCTGCCATCGGTACTGCTCCCAGCGACGACATCCCTTGGCACCATCGACAACAAGGGAAGAGAGCAGGGGCTAAAGGCAGGCGGCAATGTGGTGATGCCGAATCTTTCACCGATAGATGTCAGAGAAAAGTATGCCCTTTACGACGGGAAAATATGTACCGGTGATGAAGCGGCCCAGTGCAGACAATGTATTGAAAAACGTATCAACAGTATTGGTTATAAAGTAGATATGTCCGTAGGCGACAATATCCATTGGAGGAGAAATTATGTTTATTAAACACGACTATATTGAAAAATTGATTCAAACATCGGCAAACCCAACCGCAGAAAAGGTTTCAGAGATTCTGGATAGAGCGGCAAGAAAAGAGGGTTTGACCCACCAAGACATCGCAACCTTATTGCACGTTGAAGATCCGGTAGCCATCAAACGGATGTATGACATCGCAGGACAGCTTAAGCGTGATATTTACGGTAACCGAATTGTCGTGTTTGCACCACTTTATATCAGCAATTACTGTGTGAATAACTGTACCTATTGCGGTTACAAGCACAGCAACGATATTCCAAGACGCAAATTGAGCCGTGAAGAGATTCAACAAGAAGTCATGACCCTTGAAAAAATGGGCCATAAGCGTCTAGCCCTTGAAGTCGGTGAAGATCCGGTAAACTGCGACATCGATTACGTCGTGGATGCGATTGATGCGATTTACACGACTAAGAACGACAACGGCAGCATCCGTAGAATCAACGTCAATGTCGCGGCAACCACGGTGGAAAACTACAGAAAACTTAAGGCTGCTGATATCGGCACCTATATTCTATTTCAGGAAACTTACCATGAACCGACTTATAAAGCGGTCCATCCAAAGAGTGTCAAGGGCAACTACGAATACCATTTAACAGCTTTTGACCGTGCCATGGAAGCGGGCATTGACGACGTCGGCGGCGGGGTTCTGTTTGGGCTGGCTGACCACATGTTTGAAGTCATCGCACTCATGATGCATAACGAACATTTGGAGGAAGCATGGGGCGTAGGCTTCCATACCATTTCCGTACCAAGACTTAAAAAAGCGGAGGGCATGGATTTAGACCAGTTTCCACACATCATCGACGATGAGACTTTCAAGAAGATTGTAGCCATCATCAGAATAGCCGTACCGTTTACAGGCATCATCCTTTCGACACGTGAGAGCCAAGAGATGAGAAAAGAAGTTCTCAGATATGGTGTTTCTCAGATTTCAGCAGGTTCGTGCACAGGTGTAGGTGGTTACAAAGAGCAGGAACTCCTTGGCAAAAGAACGGATCAGTTTACGGTTGCCGATGAAAGAAGTCCGCTGGAAGTTCTGAAAGAACTGGTTACAGACGGCTATATCCCAAGTTACTGTACCGCATGCTACAGACAAGGCAGAACGGGAGACCGATTCATGCAACTGGCGAAATCCGGTTCCATCCAGCACGTGTGTCAACCGAATGCCATGATGACACTGATGGAATTCATGCTGGATTACGGTGACGAAGAAATCTTGAAAATGGGTCAGGCGCTGATTCAAAAAGAAATTGAAAATATTCAAAGAGTGGATATCAAGGAACTGGTCATCAACAACATCGAGAAGTTGAAAAAAGGCGAGCGGGATATCTATTTATAGAAAAGAGGGGTGGCTTATGCATACAACACCACAAGCGAATCGGAAACACATTGCCCTGTTCGGCAAGCGTAATGCTGGTAAATCGTCTTTGATCAATGCCATTATCGGCCAGGAAATTTCACTGGTTTCGGACGTAAAGGGAACGACGACGGACCCGGTCAGCAAAGCGATGGAACTCCTACCTTTCGGACCGGTTGTCTTCATCGATACGGCGGGACTGGATGACGAGGGAGAATTGGGAGCCCTTAGAGTTGAGCGCAGCATGAAAATTCTCCAAAGAACGGATTTGGCACTCTACATCGTCGATCCGGGTGAGCATGATGCTGAAAACTACACCAAATTGAAAACGGAATTCAAGCGTTTCAACATTCCCCACCTGTCTGTCATCAACAAGGCCGACGCCTATTCGGAAGAGGAACTGCAAGCGGTCAAGAGCATCTATGATGGCGCCCATGTGGTTTCGGCACTGACAGAAGACGGTGTAATCGATTTAAAATCGGAAATCATAGCGGCACTTCAAACCCAGGACGAGGAACTGCCCATTGTTGGGGACTTGTTGCCCTACGGTAGTACGGTGGTCATGGTGGTGCCTATTGATTCGGAAGCGCCAAAGGGCAGAATCATCTTGCCCCAAGTTCAATTGATCAGAGACTGCCTCGACCATGGCATCAAATGCCACGTCTTAAGAGATACGGAACTGGCGGAAGGCCTTAAAGAACTTAAAAAGGTTGATCTGGTCGTTACCGATTCCCAAGCCTTCAAGCAGGTGGCTGAAATCGTGCCAAGAGACGTCAAGTTGACCGGCTTTTCAACCCTGTTTGCACGACATAAAGGTGATATCGATGCTTTCATCGATGGCGTCCGATTCATAGAAGAGTTGACCGAGGATTCACGTATCCTCATTTCGGAGAGCTGTACCCACAACACCTCTCACGAAGATATCGGCCGTGTGAAGATTCCGAGATTGCTTGAAAAATATACCGGCAAGAAATTGAACTTCACCTTTAAGATGGGTCATGATTTTCCAAGTAGCATTGAGGATTTTGACTTCATCATCCATTGCGGTTCCTGTATGTTGAACCGAAAAACCATGCTGTCGCGGGTTGCCATCAGCCAAGAAAAGACCATACCGATTACAAATTA
>JAFGTX010000201.1 GCA_016938815.1 Clostridia bacterium
ATGACATTTTTCAAGTTGTGCAAGGAGCTCGAATAAGTTTTTATGTTGCGCATCTATTTCGCTGATGTTAACAGAGTATTCATTTTTTCATTCTAATGACATAAAAAACAATCCCTTCGTAGTATTTTATTACTTTAATACCAAATCGAAGGGATTTAAAACCTATTATTTTCTTAAAGAGATTTCTTTTAGCGTAGCTGTCGGGTTACGCTCTTCTACTTTTTTGATCGACCATTCATTTTGGAAGATCAATGCTGGATGACCATCAGCATCTTCAAGAATCATTGTGTCCATGGTTATTTTGAATGTTCTGTGGTCGTAATTATCCATATCTACCCAGCGTACATACTTATATGGTAATCGCTCCATAAGAATCTCAACGCCGTACTCGTTGTTTAGGCGGTATTCGAGTACTTCGAACTGAAGTGCGCCGACAACGCCGACAACCAATTCTTCAACACCACCGATGCTTGGTCGTTTGTAGACTTGGATAGAACCCTCTTCTGAAAGCTGCGTAATACCCTTGATGAATTGCTTACGTTTCATGGCGTTTTTAATTGAAATTTTTGCAAAGTGCTCAGGTGCGAATAGCGGAATGCCATCGTACTGAATCTTAGATTTGTCTTCGCAAAGGGTGTCGCCGATCTTAAAGATACCTGGGTCGTGAAGACCGATGATATCACCAGGGTAAGCGGTTTCAACAACAACTCTATCCTGTGCCAAAAATTGTTGTGGTTGCGCTAGTTTGACTTTTTTATCTTCCTGTACATGGTTTACCGTCATACCTTTTTCGAATTTACCGGAACAAATTCTTAAAAAAGCGATTCTATCACGGTGTGCAGGGTCCATATTGGCTTGGATCTTAAAAATAAAACCTGTGAAGTTATCTGAATGTGGATCAACCATGCCTAAGTTACTTGAACGACTTTGAGGTGGCGTCGTGATATTGAGGAATTTTTCGAGGAATGGCTGCACACCGAAGTTGGTTAGGGCACTTCCGAAAAATACAGGCGTTAAATCACCGGAAAGAATGGCTTCCAGATTGAAATCGTCGCCAGCGCCATCTAGAAGTTCGATTTCTTCAAGTAACTGATTGTGCAAGTGATCACCAAGTAAGGCTTTGAACTGTTCGTCTTCGATATTGCCCTTAATGCTTTCTGTCTTGCCGGCACCGTGGTTACCACCGTTGAAAAGTTCTACTTGGCCGTCGATACGGTTATAGACACCTTTGAAGTTCTTGCCGATACCGATAGGCCAGTTGACAGCGTAAGATTTGATACCGAGAACGGTTTCGATTTCTTCGATTAATTCAAAAGGATCTTTACCCATACGGTCAAGTTTGTTGACGAAGGTAAAAATCGGAATACCTCTCATTTTACATACTTTAAACAGCTTTTTAGTTTGAGCCTCGACGCCTTTTGCGCAGTCCACAACCATGACAGCGTTATCAGCAGCCATCAGTGTTCTGTAGGTGTCTTCAGAGAAATCCTGGTGACCAGGGGTATCAAGGATATTAACGCAGTGATTGTCATACTCGAATTGTAGTACGGATGAAGTAACGGAGATACCTCTTTGTTTTTCAATTTCCATCCAGTCGGATACGGCGTGTTTGTTAGCTCTTCTCGATTTTACAGATCCGGCTTCTCTGATGGCGCCTCCGAAAAGAAGGAGTTTTTCAGTAAGTGTTGTTTTACCGGCATCTGGGTGGGAAATGATAGCAAATGTGCGTCGTCTGTTGACTTCTTCAGCGAAAGTGAAATTTTTCTTTGACATAAATTCTTCCTTTTTATAAATTCTATTAACGGTAGGTCTTTGCCTACATATATGTAATCTCAACTTTTAAATTTTATCTGAGTAATGTATCCTTGTCAATAGATGATATAATGGTAAAAGAATACGACGAAAGGGAGACGACTTAATGAACGGAGTTTTTTTACAGGGTGGTGGCGCAAAAGGTGCCTTTCAAGCGGGTGTGATTTGTGCGTTACACGATAGGGGTGTAGTATTTGATGTAATTTCGGGGACTTCCATTGGTGCAATCAATGGTTATTTTTTATTAAAGGGCGCTTACGATGAGATGAAACATGCTTGGCTGACAAAATCATTTTCTCAGGAAGGCGTGGATATAGATTCACCAATTATTGAAAGTAGTGGCGCGTTAGAAGTTTTAAGTGGTGTGAGAGAGGACGCATGTGATCCTTCGGTTCAACACTTCTATGTGAACTTTGTTCCGGTTGTGGAGCAACGTTTACATCATCAGTGGGCGGATTTGGTGCCGCTTTCCGAGGAAGAGCGATTTGAAATCATAAGACATTCCTCTTTGCTGCCAAAGGGTATTGGGGAAGATCCTTTTGATGGCAACTACAATCTTCAGCAGGCGACAGAACGCTTTAAAACGGACTTGAAAGATGGTTTGTACGATGATTATAAGTTAGATGGTGGCTTGTTGAATAACGCGTTTCTCGAACCATTTGAAGAGAATAAGATGGATAAACTCTATCTAATTGTATTTAAGACGACTTTTGAAGTGCCTAAATATATCATAGAGCGCTATGATGAACATGAAATATGTTTGATTGCTTCTGATATTCAGTATGAAAAAACGGATACCTTGAATTTTGATGAAAATTTTCTGAGAGGAAATTTTGAAAGAGGTTATGCAATTGGGAGTGATGTTTCAATTGAATAGTTAAGTGATGTTAAAAAGACCTTTGGCAAGAGATATGCCAAAGGTCTTTTGTAGTTTTATAAAAGGTTTTGTTTGTAAGTAGCGTAAAGGTTTTTCAACTCAGTCATGTTTTTCATCATTTCGATTTGAGTTTGAGAAACTAAGTCGTAATCACAGCTTGCAATGCTTTCTCTAATTTTTGTGAATAAAGATTTGTTCGCCAAGCTGTCTTTCATTAAGAAGTGACGTAAGGCATTGCATTTTTCCCAGTTAACAACATCCAAATCAGTGATATCATCAACGCTGTGTAATTTGCTGTATTTTCTGATGATGCCCATGTTGTTTGGAATGATTCTGCCGTTCAGCTCAGTTGTCCATTGTGCCATGATCGATGCTTTGTAAGAGCTTAAAAGCTTATTAGTGAACACGTTACCAGACGTAAGTACTTCCACTTTTTCTGGGTAAGCCTCAAAAGATTGAACATTTTCCCATACCGTACTTGGCGGTTGAGCAAATAATGCATTTCTTTCTTCTTCGGTGTAATCTTCGAAAACATCTTCTTCTGATCTGTATTCTCTGCTTGTCTCTAAGTAATCTGCTGTTTCGCCAGATTTTTTATTCATCTCTTTTTCAAGTTCTTCGATAGATTTATTGTTTGTAACCGCATAAGTAATACCATCTAACATACCTTGGTAGCATGCTGCTGTTGTCAAATAAGTGTTTGAATTAGGGTTTGGTGCACGTAATTCAAAACGTGTTGCAAGTGGTGCGTTGATATCTCTTACAAGACCGATAAGGACGGTTCTGTTTCTTGACGGCACTTCTGGCGTGTGGCCTAAAGATGCTACTGTACAAATTGGTGCTTCGAAACCAGGCTTCAATCTATTGAAGGCATCGTTTGTTGATGTAACAAATGGGTTAATGACTTCGTAGTTTTTAAGAATACCCATAAGCGCGCCCCATCCAAAGATGTTCAAGAATGCAGATTTCATATCTTGCGGTGCGAAAAGGTTCTTCATTTTTCCGTTTTTAAGTTTTAATGCAACACCTAAATGGTGGTGTTCGCCGTTACCGGCAACGCCTTCAACAGGTTTTGCTAAGAACGTTACATCGAGACCAAGTCGAACGAAAGTATCTTTGATGATATCCTTTGCAAACATCTCATGGTCAGCGGACTGCATTGCATTTGAGAATTTCCAGTCGATTTCAAGTTGTTCCATGATGTGTGTGTATTGGCTCATACCGATTACTTTTGATGGTACGCCACCAACTTCTTTATGACCCATTTCTGCGCCATAATCAAATTTATCTAATTCAATAAGTGCTTGTTCCATGGCTGATCTTACCGGACCTACTGTACGCTTCCAGTATTGCTCTTTAAGCACTTGTGATGTTGTCAATTTTTCTTCGCTTGTACGATTGTCAGGTGTTTTAACCCAAAATTCCAATTCAGTTGCTGTTGTCAGTACAACTTCTTCAATTTCGTCTACTGATTCAAGACCAACTTGTTTAAGTGTTGCTGGATATTTTCCTAAAAGATCTTTTACAGTGCTTGAAAAATGTGTAATCGCATTTTTCAAAATAGAACGTGAGCAAACCATTTGTTCGTCGTGTACTAGGAAAGATGGGATGCATAAGGTTCCAACCGGTTTGTTTTCACCTCTATCAGTGTGGTAAGTATAGTTGTAGTCAACCAACCATTTTACTGTTTTATCTGGAATGATATCCACTTTGGCGTTATTGATTTCTGCGATTTCTGGTAAATTAACACTGGAACCATCCGTTTGTACGCCATTTTCCAGCATGCCTGCAACATCTTCTAAAAATAGGTTCACAGGAATTCTTTCATCTGTGCTATTGTTACCTAAGTCAACAGCAACCAATGACACAAATTTAATTTGTGGGTGCTGAATTAACTTTTCCTTAATAGAATCATAAGTTTCCTTCTTTGGATCGATGAAATAAAGTAGTTCCGACATAATTACCTCCTCAATTAATTAACCTTTACCTTATGTTTTACATATTGTATACATGAATTTATGAATAATTATAGCATAACAAGAGAAAATGTAAATGTTTTTTTTGAAAAAAATTCACATCAAAACCCTGTATTTTGAATGACTTCATATACACGAATGATATATGTATAAAACAACAAAAAACACGATTAATGTTCGTGTTTTTGAGGAAATGTTAATGTTTTGTAGCTTTTCAGGATAACGATTGCAGAGAGTGGTCCGAGTATGAGGCCAAAGATACCGAAGAGCTTGATACCAGCGTACATGGCAGATAAAGTGATGATAGGGTGAACGCCGATTTGAGTACTGACGATTTTAGGCTCTAAAGTCTGCCGTGTTAGGGTAGCGCTCAGGTATAATATACCCAACCAGATTGCTCCAGATATGTTACCTACTAGCACTCTTCCGATGAGCCAAGGGATATAAATGGCTGCGGGTCCTAACATGGGAAGTGCGTCTACAAGCGCTATAAATAGCGCTATTAGCGGTGCGTAATTTACTTTCAAAATGGATAATCCGACGAGGGATATGGCGAAGGTAATGGTCATAAGAATTAATTGAGCTTTGATATAACCTACGAAGACTACAAAGACGTTTTTTTTGATTTCGTGATATAAGGGTTTGCTATTCAGAAATCCTAACACCGTGTTTTTGCAACTATCTACACGCTCGAAGTCTCTTGTGACAAAATATGTGGTCATCAGTGTAAAGAAAAATGCAAACAAAATGTTCGGTAAAAAGGTCAAACGATTGACAATGCTAGTTGCTAAGACTGCAGCCAAACTTCCTAGTTCCTTTGTCAAAGAATTGATGCTGTTTTCTACGATGCTTTGCCAGTGGGTAGGCACTAGACTAAAGTAGGTATGATAAGCCGTTAAGACGGTATGGTAAAAGGTGGTGAACTCTTCTATAGCCTGTGGAAAGATGATTGCAAGTTGTGTTGCGAGGGCAATCATCAGTTGGGATAAGAGGAATCCAAAAAGGACAACGACGCCAATGGCGATTAAGACAGAAAAGATCGCAATGACACTTCGAGGCCATTTTAGAAGATCTTCCATCCTTTGGATAAAGGGTTGCATTCTGTAGGAAATGAATAGGGCAAGCATTAAAGGAAATACAAGGCTGATGGCTTTCCCTAAGTTTAGAATGACAAAATAAGTGGTAAGAGTAAGTCCTAATGCTAGGCCGATTCTTTTGTAAGTTGTATCGAACATGATTTCCCTTCTTTCTTATAGTATCTTTATATCCTATATTACTTGTTTTAACAATATTTTGGCGATGTTTTTATGGTTATACGTTATAATATAATAGAAATGAAATCAAAGAGGGGGTACTACGATGAAATATGTGGATTTTAGAAGTGACACAGTGACACAACCAACGGATTCTATGCGTGCCGCTATTGCACAAGCTGTTGTCGGTGACGATGTTTATGATGATGACCCAACGGTAAAGGAACTTGAAGCTTATGCAGCAGAATTGACAGGCAAAGAAGCGGCGTTGTTTGTGCCAAGTGGTACTTTTGGTAACCAACTTTGTGTTTTAACCCACACCAGACGTGGTGATGAGGTGATTTTAGGTGATAATAGCCATATACTGATGCATGAAGTGGGAAGTTCTGCCGTTATCGCGGGTGTGCAACTGAGAAGTGTGCCTACAAGGAATGGATGGATGGATCCCAAGGTGGTAGAACGTCTCATCAGAGAAGATGACATTCATTATCCTGATACGGGACTGATCTGCGTAGAAAATGCACATGGTTGCGGTGCTGTGGTTTCCTTAGAAAATATGAGGAAGATTTATCGCATTGGTCAAGCGCATAATGTGCCGATTCATATGGATGGTGCCAGACTATTTAATGCAGCGGCGGTGCTGGGTGTTTCGGCTGCGGAAGTTTGTCAATACGCTGATTCTATAACCTTCTGTCTTTCAAAGGGACTTTGTGCGCCAGTAGGTTCTATTGTTGTCGGCACACAAGCCTTTATTCAAAGAGCCAAGAGAAATAGAAAATTGATGGGTGGCGGCATGCGTCAAATCGGATTTTTGGCGGCAGCAGGTCTGGTTGCACTTAAAGAAATGATTCCGAACCTTGAGGAAGATCATAAGAAATGTAAATACCTGACCGAGAAATTATCCCGTTTAGATGGTTTGAAAATAAAACATCAGCGCAATGATATTAATATGGTGTTCTTTGAAGTAGAAAATCCGAAGGCGACTGAGGATATGGTCATCCATGGATTACTTGAACAAGGTATCAAGATCAACGGTACTGAAGAAAACGAGTGGCGCTTTGTTACAAATTATTGGACAAGCTATGAAGATATCGATCGATTAGTTGATACCTTTGCTGCTTTGATACTATAAAATTGTTTATTTTTTCACTAAACTTGAAAATGCCTTCAAGTTTATATATAATATTAGGAGCTGGTACTAATAGTTAGTGAAAACAGGGAGGCAGTTAATGGGACTTTTAAATAATAAAAAACTTGTTGTAATGGGTGTCGCAAACAAATGGAGTATTGCTTGGGGAATCGCCAAGAAATTTCATGAAGAGAATGCAGAGTTAATCTTCACGTATTTCGGGGATAGAAGCAAGAAAAGCCTTGAAAAATTGATTCAGGATGAAGGTATTGAAGCATACGATTTAATCAGTTGTGACGTAAGCAGCGATGAAGATTTGGATCAAGCTTTTGAGACAATTAAGAAGAATCATGGTGAAATCAATGGTTTGGTACACTGTATCGCTCATGCAGACAAAGATGAATTGAGGGGTTGTTACTACAACACTTCAAGAGCGGGATTCGCTATGGCACAGGATATCAGTGCTTATTCTTTGGTGGCTGCAACACAGCGTGCGGTTAAATTGATGCCAAATGGTGGCTCGATCATCACGTTAAGTTACCTAGGTTCAGAGAGAGCGATTAAGAACTACAACGTCATGGGTGTTGCTAAGGCTTCTTTGGAAGCAAGTGTAAGATACTTGGCTGCAGATGTTGGTGGTGACAATATTAGAGTAAATGCCATTTCTGCAGGTCCGGTTAAAACGCTTGCGGCAAAAGGTGTTGGTGAATTTGAAAAAATTGCAGAACGCTATTCGGAAGCATCGCCAATGAAACGTATGGCAACGGTTGAAGAAATAGCAGGTGCAGCTGCCTTCTTAGCAAGTGACTTAGGTTCTGGTGTTACGGGAGAAGTATTGCATGTCGATTGCGGTTACAACATGGTAGGCGTGTAAAAAACAATTGTATTTTAAGCATTTCATCTTGTGGTGAAATGCTTTTTTTATTATGAAGTATTTGGTATAATGTGCTTAGAATGTTTTCTGGGGGTTATAAGATGTTAGAGAAAATCAGAATGCTAAAAAGACATGTTTTGGAATTGGAAGAGGCACTTAAAGAGTGCAAGCAAGAAGATTTTTCAAAACACGCAAGTGATATTAAAAGTATATTGAATCAATTAGAGGGAGAATTCAACACCAGCCTAAAGGTTTTCGGAGAACTATTTGATACGGACAATATTCAAATAGAATTGGCTGAACCTTCTCCTGATCAACTCGAGTTTAAGGATTTTGATATAGATTTAGACGTAGAGTACAATCCGTCAACGGGTACGGTGCTGCAAACCAATAGAAAGTTCAGTTCAACGATCATTAATGAATTGAAGTTCCTATATAAACCGGTTGAGCGTATCAATGTATTCGAAGGTAATTATTTGGAACGGTTTGCTGATGAAAGAACAGATCAGTTGATGAAATCGAGAAGTATCAATCAGCACAATGAATTTTGGAAGCTCCATCAAACGGTGCGTGGCAATGTTTATGGATCGGTTCCGGCGGAACTGCTTTCCCAAGACAGTCTTGATACCTTACGCCGTTTTGGCTGGAAAGATGTCGAGGTTAGAATTCACGATTTTGGTGTGTTGAATGTGGATGTTGATGAGCTGATTCATCATATAGAAGAAAAATTTGAACATTATATATTATTGTTCGAAGAAGAGACGAGTACGCATTTGGTATTGGAATACGAGATATAACATTGCGGCGACCGAATCGGTCGGCGCTCTTGTTTTTGTTTGAACAAATGGTCATTGGAGGTTACTATGTTAGTCGATTTTAGTCCGGACAGCTTGATTTACGAGGTTGAACTGGAAGAAGCCGGATTGCCGGTGAGTCAAATTCTTACCGAGAAGATGCAAATGTCCAGTCGCGGCATTAGAAAGGCAAAGTCCCTAAATTTATTGACGCGCAACGGCAAGCGGACGTCGGCGAGTGAATTGGTTTCTGCTGGTGATCGGGTCTGTGTGCGCTTTGAAAAAGAAAAGAATATTTTTGAACCGGATCAGGCAATTGAAATAGATGTGGTTTACGAAGATTGTGATGTGCTGGTCATTAACAAGCAACCATTTGTTGTGGTACACCCTACAAAAGGCCATCCGACGGGTACGATCGGCAATGGCGTGGCCTATTATTTTTCAAAGTCGGATGATGATAGGAAAATACGCTTTATTAATCGATTGGATCGCGATACATCAGGATTGATGCTGATTGCCAAGAATTCTTATGCCCAGCAGGCGATTTCCAATCAAATGATTAATAACACCGTTAAAAAGGGATATCGTGCCATTGTTTCAGGGCACCTTGACCAAGTTGAGGGCACGCTGGACTATCCTATTGACCGCGAGACCGAGGGGGATATTTTGAGAAAGGTGCTGCCACATGGTTTACCGTCTGTTACGCATTACAAAGTCATTAAGGAATATGAGCATTATTCTTTTGTAGAGATTATTCTTGAGACGGGACGGACACACCAAATCCGAGTGCATTTTAGCCATATCGGCCATGTACTTGTTGGTGACGAACTTTATGGAGGCAATCACAAGCATATCAACAGACAGGCGCTGCATTGCTATGAGATGGCATTTGACCAACCGAGGACAGGCGAAAGAATTTCTTTGATTTGCCCATGTCCTGAAGATATGCGTATATTACTGGAAGGGGATGAAGCATAATGAGATTTTGTGAAGATATTGCAATAACCCAGACGATTGTTCACGTCATCGATGCCCACGGGGATGAGCCGCTCCTCGGTGCACAACTGCTGGAATTAGGTGATGAAACCTATATGTACCTGCACAATCATATTCACAAGGCGCTGAACAGCGACGGCAATGCAAGAGGTGAATTTTTAATCAATACCAGCTTGGTGTATACCGAATGCCTTGGCATGATGGAGGAAAGTGACTTTGTTTCAGCCTCTGCCAATATTGCCAATCATTTGTTTAAGGTGGTGAAAAATACACCTGCGGCATTATCCGGCGACTTGGTTGTCGTGGAGATTGTTGCGGAAGGCAAGAAAGGCATCGGACTCCTTTTCATGGAGTATAAAACATCCTTTGTTCATGACATTAAATTTGAAGAGAATCAATTCAAGGTGGATTTAAAGCCTCAAACCATTTCCTTGCCACCTAAGGGACAACGTCTTGGAAAATTTGCATTTTTTGGTGAAAGCAGCAGTGTGGAAGCATCATATGAGTTGATTATGATGGAGCGGACAACACTGGATGAAAATGGCGAAAAGGTGGAGTTTTTCATCAGTGAATTTCTACAAGCGACGGTTGTCCTGGATTACTCAGATGTCACGAAACTATTTAGAGATCAAACAGAGAAGTGGATCAGAAGAAATATGAAGGAAGATATCGGAAAAGCGCTTGATGTGCGTACAGAACTTGATGAGCAGTATGTCAACAGCGCGGAAATCGATATTAAGGGTACGGTCAATTCGGTGATCGATAGTATTGAAGAACGTGAAAAGTTCCTGATGAACCTTGAAAAACATGGTGTGGATACAGACCAACCTTTTGAGATCGACAAGAAGTGGGTTGGCAAGAAGCTGAAGACCAAAAATATAAAAACAGATACAGGCTTTACTATCAAGGGGGACTACGATTTCTTCGATGATAGCAGCCGATTTGAAGTGCAACACAACGGAGATGGTACGGTCAATTACATTATTAAACAAGTAAGAAATATACGTCAGATTTAATCAAAAGCTAGAAAAATAGGGTATTTTAGAGTATAATAGAGGTAAGAAGCCTGGGGTGTTTGTCGCTGGCGAAAAATTAACCACTGGATTTTCGCAGGGAGCACGTGTTTCATTATAGATGATATGCCTTCTCGAAAGGACATCAGAAGTAGTGGATAGTCCACCCACTTATAAAGGGTGTGGTGCTAATTTTTTAGAAGTGACGGCACTCTGGGTGCTTTTTTTGGAGAAAATTATGATCAAGTACAAGGGCATTGCACTGGATAGGGAAATAAAAGAGCATTTGTATGTTCAACTGGCTAACGGCATCGAGAAAATGATTGTTGATGGCGAATTGACGGAACAGGACAAATTGCCACCCATTAGAAAGTTGGCAGAGTATTTGGATGTCAACACGGTGACGGTTGTCAATGCATACAAGCACCTTGAACAAAAGGGTCGCGTCTATAAAAAGATAGGCAGTGGCACTTTTATTGTGCCGTTAGATGCTGAAGTGACTTATGATGTGGAAGTTGCTTTACCAAGTGAAGAGGGTTATGACTTTTCGTCAACGTCTCCGACAGGTAATCTGTTTCCGGTACAGGCGTTTAAAAAGGCGGTCAATGCTGTTCTGGATACAGAAGGTGGTTCTGCTTTCAGCTACCAGGAGAGCAAGGGTTATTCGAAGCTTAGAAGTGCAATTACGGAGTACTTGGAGGAATATGGTGTTCAAACGACTGCTGAGGATATTCAAATTATTTCAGGTGCCCAGCAAGGTATTGATATTGTTACGAAAAGTATTCTCGAATATGGGGACTACATTCTGGTGGAATCGCCAACTTATGCCGGTGCTATAGCGACATTTAGATCAAAAGGTTTAAATATCATTGAAATACCAATACATAGAAATGGGATGAATTTCGAAAATCTTGAAAATATCGCCAAACGGTATAAACCGAAGTTGTTTTATACCATGCCTAATTTCCAAAATCCTACAGG
>JAFGTX010000031.1 GCA_016938815.1 Clostridia bacterium
TCTTTTAAGGGTGCCATCAACGGGCCGAGAAAATTGAAATATGACTTGATGCAAAAAGGGATATCTGAGCAACTCATTGATGCCGCCATTGAAAACAGCGAAGGCAGCGAATACGATCGGTGCTTGGCGGTCGCTCAGTCGAGGCTAGACGGTATCAGCGTAACGCTGGAAATGTCGAAAAAATATCGCCGTTTGGCGGGCTTTCTAGAACGCAAAGGTTACGGCTTTGGCACCATCAAGGAAGTACTTAGAGACTTAGGATTGAAACCATACGATTAAAGGACTGCTTAGAGCAGTCCTTTTTCTTTACAGAGGGCATAGGATAAGTTTCGAACCTTATCGGGAAATTCAATGGTCAGGGTGTCTCCGTCGATATTGCAGATGTGGCCACGGCCGAATTTTTGATGTTCGATGATGGCACCAGGTGCGATGTCGCAGGCGATGGCCTTTGTTTCAAGCCGATGCTTCTCTATCCGAATGTATTCAGAACTTTGATCTTTGATGAATTTCAAGTAAGAAACTTCTTTAAGGTAACGGCCTTCTTCAAATTTGTGAGAGAGGATATGCAGATGCTGTTTTGCTCGGGTCATGGCGACATAAAACAGGCGGCGTTCTTCTTCCTCCAGTAAAAGGGTCTGTTTGTCGTATTCCTTTTCAAAAAGGTCTATGATAAAAACGGTTTCGTATTCAAGTCCCTTTGAGGAATGGAAAGTCGAAAATTGTACCGGACAGTTATAATGAGCTGTGTAGCTGAGCAGCGATGTTTTGAACCATTCTATCTCTGTTAAGAAGGCTGTAATGGAATCGCATTGTCGGGCGATGATTTTAAGCTGAGTCAGGATTTTTTTGATGCCGTCTGAATTGCTGTCGTAACGGGATGCCATTTTTTCAATGCGCTGCAAATAGCCAAAATCCTTTTCGATCGTTCGAAGGGCGTTGATGGCAGAATTATTAGCCATGCTGACGAGGGCGTCCTTATAAAGACTGACTTGCTTTGCTTGCTGTTTGGACAAGCCCTTGTACTCCAACAGCGTATCAAAGACGTTGCGTCCGCGATTGTAGGCCTGAACATAATCTACCGCGTCTTTGGCAATGAAGATGCCAGTGCGGGAAGCAATGCCTTGAAATGCCCTGAGATCGTTGTCTGCTAGGGCCAACTGCATGAAGTTCAGAATGTCCTGAATAACAAAGTGATTAAAAAAATGGATCACCTTATCTTTGATATAAAATTCAATCCCAGCTTTGTGCATGAGATAGGATAAACCAATGGCAGAGCTGTTGTTTCTATATAGGATGGCCACCGTGTTATCCCTTGTAGCCTTTTCAGCAATCTGATGCAGCAGATAATCATTACGGCTGATCAGATCCTCAAAGCTGTTGAGGATGACAGGTACGTCGTCATGTCTACTTTGAGGGACCATGGTCTTTTCGTATCGTGCGGTGTTTTGCTCAATAAAAGCGTTGCTGACCTGACAGATAGACGGAGTCGAACGGTAGTTGGCAGAGAGATAGTAGGTGGATGCTTTGCCAAAATGGCCTTCGAAATCCAGCAGATTTTGGGGATTGGCACCGCGAAAAGCGTAGATGCTCTGATCGTCATCTGCGACCATAAAGACATTAGGGTGCTTGCCGCTCAGCAGTTTAAGAATTTCAAACTGGATGTTGGAAGTATCCTGGGCCTCATCCACTTGGATGTGGGGATACCTTTGCTGCAAGAAAGATAGTGCGCTTTCAGAGGATTTCAAAATATTGTAGGTCATCGTCAACATGTCGTCGAAATCAATCAGATGCTGCTTTTTCTTGTAGGTTTCGTAGCGCTCATAAATGGCTCCGAAATCCTTGTGGGTGGTATGTGCTTCGAATTCGTTTTTGGAAAGCATCATATTCTTGACGTAGCCTATTTCATTGATCAGCTGCTCTAAGGCTTCATCGCTTATGAGTTCTGTAGAAATGTCGGAGACGATGCTTTTGAGCAGGGCAAATTTTGAGAAACCGCTACTGTCAATTAATTTCAGGTCCAGATGGTGTTTCTTTTGGTATTGCCTCAAGATGTTGTAGCAAAAACTGTGTATGGTCATAAAAGCGGGTAGTGCCCCGCGATACTCTGGAAAGATTTCGTGAAATCGGCGTTTCATATCTTCTGCAGATGCTTTACTGAAGGTTACGGTCAGAATGTTTTCTGCGGGAATACGATGGTTTTGGATCAGGTTCATGGTACGCCACATCAGCAGGGTTGTTTTTCCACTTCCGGGGACGGCCAAGGTTAGTGCAGGGCCTGAAATATGCTCGGATGCAAGTTTTTGTTCTTTGCTAAGATGAAGTTCGTTCATTAATATAGTCCTTTGTTAAATTTATTCAGATTAATTATTTACTTTTCCAATATAATGATATAATATATTTTGAGGATATTGTATAGTACCGGAACCAAAAATTAATATAAAGATGTTTTTAGGAGGAAAGTTAATGAGCTATAAAGTTCTAGGAAAAGAAAAAAATGATGTAACATTTAGCATTACACTAGGAGCAGATGCGTTTGAAAAAGCGACTCAAGCTGCATACCTTAAAAATAGAGGTAAGTTCAATTTGCCTGGTTTTAGAAAAGGTAAAACACCAAGAAAAATGCTTGAATCACAATACGGTGAAGGTCTTTTCTTTGAAGACGCATTAAACGATTTATTGGCAGAAGCCTATCCAAATGCGGTTGAAGAATTGGGCTTGGACGTTGTTGACAGACCAAACATCGACGTTAAAGAGATGGAAAAAGGCAAAGACATCATTGTTGAAGCGACAGTAACAGTTAAGCCAGAAGTGACTATCGATGGTTACAAAGGCGTTGAAGTAGAAAAAGTAGAAGCAAATGTGACAGACGAAGACGTAGATGCTGAAATCGAAAAGTCTAGAGAAATGAATGGCCGTCTTGTGGTTGTTGAAGACAGAGCGGTTGAAGATGGCGATACAACAATTATCGACTTCAGAGGTACAATTGATGGTGAAGCATTCGAAGGTGGTTCTGGCGAAAACTTCACACTTGTTATCGGTTCTGGCCAATTCATTCCTGGTTACGAAGAGCAATTAATCGGTAAAAACGCTGGCGAAGAAGTAGATGTTAAGGTTACTTTCCCAGAAGATTACCATGCAGAAGATCTAGCGGGCAAAGAAGCGGTATTCGCAACTAAGATCAATGAGATCAAAGTGAAAGAATTACCAGCATTAGATGATGAGTTCGCAAAAGATACTTCAGAGTTCGATACCTTAGAAGAATTGAAAGCAGATACAAAAGCAAAATTGCAAGAAGCAGCAACAAGAAGCGCTGAGTCTGCAACTAGAGATAGAATTATCGACGCTGTTGTTGAAAAAATGGAAGCGGATATTCCAGCAGTTATGATTGAGGGCGAAATTGACGGTATGTTAAGAGACCTTAATCAACAATTACAATATCAAGGTATGAGTTTAGACATGTACCTACAATTCTCAGGTCAAAAAATTGACGATATGAGAGAGCAAATGAAAGAAGACGCTGAAATGCGTGTTAAGACTTCTTTAGCATTAGAAGCAATCACTAAACTTGAAAATGTTGAAGTGACTGACGAAGAAGTAGATGCAGAATTTGCTAAAATCGGCGAAGCTCAAAAGAAATCAGCAGATGATATCAAGAAGCTTTACGGCGAAGATGGTGTTGAGTACATCAAAGCAACAATCAAAACAAGAAAGACAGTGGATATTTTAGTAGACAACGCTAACTTTAAGTAGGTTGGAGGGATTAGATGGCATTAGTACCAGTAGTTGTTGAGCAGACGAACCGTGGAGAAAGATCTTACGATATTTATTCACGTTTATTAAAAGATAGAATTATTTTTCTAAGTGAAGATGTAAATGATGTTAATGCAAGTTTAATCGTGGCGCAGTTGCTTTTCTTGGAAGCGGAAGATCCGGATAAGGATATCAGTTTGTATATAAACAGTCCCGGAGGTTCTATTTCAGCGGGTATGGCCATTTATGATACAATGCAGTTTATCAAACCTGACGTGTCCACCATTTGTGTCGGCATGGCAGCGAGTATGGGTGCGTTTTTACTGGCAGCAGGCGCAAAGGGTAAGCGATTGGCTTTGCCTAATGCAGAGATTATGATTCACCAGCCACTTGGCGGTGCGCGTGGTCAGGTTACAGATGTAAAGATTCAAGCGGAACGACTTATCAGGACAAGAGAAACATTAAATAAACTACTAAGCGCAAAAACAGGTCAACCACTAGAAACGATTGAGCGTGATACCGAAAGGGACAACTTTATGACAGCTGAAGAGGCGTTGGCATATGGCTTAGTGGATAAAGTCATTGTATCAAGGTAATGAGAAAGAGGTAAATGACATATGTATGATGAGAAGAAGCAATTGCAGTGTTCATTTTGTGGCAAATCACAAAATCAAGTGAAGAGATTAGTCGCAGGTCCGAACGTTTACATTTGTGATGAATGTGTTGCTTTATGTCAGGAAATTATTCAAGAAGAGGGTTTGGACGAATTTAACTTTGATTTTAGTGAATTGCCAAAGCCTAAAGATATTGTGCAGGTATTGGACGAATACGTCATCGGACAGGAACGCGCTAAGAAATCCTTAGCGGTTGCGGTTTACAATCACTACAAACGAATTTCGACGGAAGTTTCAGAAGATGATGTCGAACTTCAAAAAAGTAATATCATGTTGATTGGACCAACGGGTTCTGGTAAGACGCTACTCGCTCAGACCCTTGCGAAAATTCTCAATGTGCCATTTGCAATTGCAGATGCGACAACACTTACAGAAGCAGGTTACGTTGGCGAAGACGTTGAAAATATTTTGCTTAAATTAATCCAGGCTGCGGACTATGATATTGAAAGTGCGCAAAATGGTATCATTTACATTGACGAAATAGATAAGATTACGAGAAAATCGGAAAACACGTCTATTACGAGAGATGTCAGTGGTGAAGGCGTTCAACAGGCGCTCTTGAAAATATTAGAGGGCACGGTTGCCAGTGTACCACCTCAAGGTGGACGTAAACA
>JAFGTX010000202.1 GCA_016938815.1 Clostridia bacterium
TTAGCGATATAATGGCTTTCCTTTTCTATGTTCTCTAGCCCCAGTACCGAATCATCCAGATCGCTCTCGGCATCCTCGGTAATCAATTGAATTTCAATCGGGTGGTTGAATTCTGCCGCATCACCTCTGCCCGGATAGAGGTAAGCCGCCTCATCGTAGGCGATTTCACCAAATTCCGTAGACATGAGTTGCTTGAACAAGGCATTGATGCCCTCCAACACAGAAGCCCTACTTCTGAAATTCTTGGATAGGTCAATCCGCCGATTGATGCCACCAGCGCCATAGCTTGCCATCTTAGAAAGGAAAATGCTCGGGTCCGCCAAGCGGAATTTATAGATGCTCTGTTTGACATCACCTACCATGAAGAGGTTGTCTTCTCTGGCAATGCCCTGAATGATAGCTTCTTGTATCTCGTTGGCGTCTTGATATTCGTCCACAAAGATGTAGTTGTATTTTTCTCTTAAATTCTGACGAATGGCCTCATCCTTAAACAGTTCAATCGTAAAATGCTCTAAGTCACTGAAGTCCAGCACATTTTTTTCCGATTTGAGCATGCTGTACTGACTTTTAAAGGCTTGAACCAGTCGCAGAACGGTGTTCAACCGTTTGTGCAGAACAACGAATTCTGAAATCAAACCCTGCTCATCCTTAGGGATTGCCGTTTCCTTCAAGGTTTTGATCACTTTGTCCTTATAAAGTTGACGTAAGGACTTCACACGTTCCTGAAGTTCAACATCCACCAGATCCTTGCGTGCCTTGCCTATACGCTTTAGGGGCACGCTCTTGTAATAGTCCAGCGCCTCATGATAGGCTTCTAGTGACAGGGCTACTTTATCCATCAAATCACGGCATAGGTCAAGATCGCTTTCAATGGCCTCCAAATATTCCTGTGGCCCCTCATCCAGCTCGCACAGCGGTAGGCAGGCTTCCAAAAGCCCCATGCCTTCTTCCAGTTGCTGCACGATATCCTGTTTGTAATGCTCGAGCCAATAGTTGGTGTCTTCAGCGACGTCGTAACGCTGAATCATCTCCTCCAACCATTCAAAGGGTGCCGGCTTGCTTAGTAGGAAGTCGTAAAGTTTTAAGATCATCTCCCTTAGAGCGCCGTCTTCACGGTTACCGCTATAGGATTCCACCAATTCGATGAAATCCTCTTGACCTAGAAAGTATTCGTTTTCGAAGACCGCCTCTAGTGCTTCTTCTCTCAAGAGTTCAAGGTCATAGGTATCACCTATTTTGAATGTCGGGTCCAGTGACAGTTTATAAAAATAATTTCTAACCACCGTAATGCAAAAGCTGTGGATGGTTGATATCTGCGCATTGCCCAGTCTGAACAACTGTTCTTTCAAGAACGCATTCTCAGGATGTTCTATCAGACGTTCTGATATTTTCTTAAGCAATCTTTCACGCATCTCTCCAGCCGCAGCATTGGTGTAAGTTACAATGAGAAAAGTGTCAATGGGGATTTCATCCACCATGATTAGACCGAGAATACGCTCAATCAAAACGGCTGTTTTCCCCGACCCGGCAGCTGCAGAAACCAAAAGATTCTTTTTCCGCAAATCGATTGCAGCCTGTTGTTCTTCCGTCCATTTAGTCATTCAGGTCACGTCCTTCCGTCTTTATTTTTTCCAATACTTCCTCGTCGCTGTATTTTCTAATGGCCTTATAATAATTGCCACTGATCTTTTGATCAAACTGGCAGATACCCTTATAAGTACAGTAATCACAAGACTTATGGGAACCCATATCCGCCGGCGCGATGTCGATGTTGCCATCCAGTATCGCCGCACCAATCTCCGAAATCTTGAATTTCACACGATCGATCAAGGCCATGAAATCTTCCGGTGTCACCACTTTGGAGGTTTTCTTAAAGCTACCGTCCTCTTTCAATTCCACAGAGATGATGGCCGATTTCTTATCTACCGCAATCTGTTCATCCATCTGCGCCAAAATATCAACATCGTCAATGGCTAGGCCTTCTAGCTTCAGCTTCTTCATCAATTCTTCCTGAATGACGGCCTCTGGCCATTCGCCTTCCACAATCGGATCGTCGATTCTAAAATAGAAGGCACCGCAAGGATACAGGGTATCTGCTTTGAAATACTGGGAATTTTCCAGCACGGCATCCATGTAAATCATCAGCTGCATCTGTAAGCCATGATACACGTCCGACAAGCCATAAGCCTTATTGGATGATTTATAATCTATTATTTTTACGTATTGTCGATCTTGATCCCTTAAAATATCCACCCGGTCGATACGACCTTCCAGCATTATTTTTTCACCGTTTGCCGCCGTGATGATGATCGGCGGTACCGTATCTTCCCGCAAGCTGTCCGAAAAGGTCACTTCAAAAGCCCGAGGCTCGAAATTACCCCGTGTCAATTGACGAATGGTGGTCCAAGCCGCACGCCTAACCACACGCTTGATCTTTTCCACTAAATAGCGGTTAGCGTGATTTGAAAAGAAGACTTGGTAACCGTAATCTTCTATGAATTCATCCACGATAAGCGTCACCATATCTTTGACAGCTGTCTCATCTAGCGTTCTGAAATCCAGCTTCTGTTCAAAAAGTTTTCTGCCGAAGCGTTCCAAGGCTTCATGGAAAACCAAGCCGATATCCGGCATCTTCACCTCATGACAAGGGCGCTCCTGTGGATTGAGGCCATAGCGAATGAAAAAGGAAAAAGGACAAGTCACATACTTTTCCAGCTTAGAAGTACTCGTCGTCAGCGGCATTTCATAAAGGTCTCTCGCCAGTGCCAAGGGCAAATCCGCCACTTGGTTCGTGTAATGGTAACCATCTAAAATGTGCTGGACGGTATCCTGCATCGTCGTTGCCTGCATCCACGCCAACACGTCCAACCATGCCTTTGGCAGCGATTGTCCATCTATTAAATGTTTTAATCGCGTCGTTGCCTCGTTGAAAAGCGCCGCCTTACCGCATTGCAATAGTCTCATGGCATCATCCGCATAAGGTGCTGTTTCTATGGTCAAATCCCTGAAGATCTGCGTGAGTTTTTCAACGTAAATGGATGGTCGAATCGGTTTGCCGCCTTCATCTTGATAGCAATAACTGAAATAGATCTTGCAAGAAGGTTTTGATAAAAGCTGATAAAGATTGAAGAGTTCCTCTCTATTTCTGAAATCCATGGTCGATTTCAGTTCAACACCCTTGGATAGAAGAAAATGTTTGTCGTCATTGCTTAACAAACCATATTCCTCTCTCATCTTAGGAATTTCTCCATCGTTCATGCCCGTTAAGAAAAGAGCCTTAACCTCGTGGGATTTGGAACGGTTAATAGAGCCGATGGTCACTAGGTTTTCCTTAGGTGGGATGACACCCAACTCCATTTCTCTAAAACCCGCATCCAGAAGCTGTATGAAATCTTTCAGTTCAATAGTGTCATCGCCGGTAATCTCCACCAGCTGATCGATGACGTCGATAAATTTATTCCAAATTTGAGCGTATTCCAAAGCCAGCTCATGCTGCCCCCCGTCGTCGAAACGTTCGACTAGAGACTGGATGCGCTCGACCACTTTAAAGGCATCCAAATAGTCCAGCAAAGCGACCCCATATGCCTTAACGGTTTTTGCCCGCTTCATGGCCTCATAAAAGTCCGATAAAGGTGTCATGAAACACTCAAAATAGTGATTTAAATAACCCGGTTCTATAGGGCTGTGTTTCAGCCACTTTCTACCGTCGTAGCCCATTTTCAGGGCATAGTTTTCCATCTCATACACTTGATTCAAAGACAGACCGATATAGCCACTTTTCAAAACCTCCAGTACATCCCGCTGTCTGAAGTAGGACAGCATGGATTGCAAACTGTTTTGAACAAACCGGATGAAGCTATTGTTAAGCACATCCCGCTTCATATCAATGAAGTAAGGGATGTGGTATTGCTTGAAAACACGGTCGATGAGGGCAGCCTTGGTTTCCACGTCAGAAACGGCCACCATAATATCCTTCCACTGGTAATCCCCGTTCAAGACCATATGGACAATTTCCGAACCAATCCATTCCAATTCTTCTTTTTTATCGGTAACGCGTCGCAGCTGCACCGACTCAATCGGCTTCACGTAAATGCTATAAGGATAGGCAAAGAAATTGCCCTCCAAATGCCCGATGGCCTCCGAACGCCTGAACTCTCTAAAAACCTCTATTTGGCATGGAATATCGGCCTCTTCTGCCTGTCTTTTAATCGTTTGATAGGCCGCCAAGGAGTTCTGGAAAATATCGCTATCCGGCGCCTGCTCAGAGATATCCGTCGTCAGCGCAATGGTTACCCGATCACATAAAGTGGCCATTTTCTGAATCAGTTGATACTCTTGGGCTGTAAAGCCAGAAAAACCGTCAATCCAAACGCTGGCGCCACTAATTTCCTGCCAAAGGGGCAGCACCTCAAGCACGTGGTTGATACGGTCCTCATCGTCGGTATATTTGCCCGAAAGACCCTTTTGATAGGCCTCAAAGACAAGGCCTAGGTCTCTCAGCTTTCCTTCTATCAAAGGATGATTGTCCACTTCTCCTGCACTGGTCAGAAGCAGCTCCGGTCCAACACCAGCACGTTTCAACTCTGCGATGGTTTCAGAAACCTCTTCCAGAAAGCCGTACTGCTGATGGGCCCGCGCAAATACCGTCAATGCCTCTTGGTGAGCGTTGAAAATCCTCCTCAGCAGCATGGTTTTGCCCAGCGTGTTGATGGAAGTCGTCTGCAAGCCACCTAGAGTTTCGATAACTCGATTGATCAGTCGATTGAAACTGATGACTTCAAAATCAAGAAGTCCCGGTAGATCCATTTTTTGTATCAGGTCCATTTCACCTTGAAGGGTGTATTGTTCCGGTACGATAAGAAATAACTTATCATTCTGCTTGGCTAAAATCTCTTTTTTGATTTCCTCCAACATACGATAGCTTTTCCCGACGCCCGAACGCCCCAAATAAAATTTAATCATAGCCCACCTCTATCTTTTCAACAGTCTGCGATTCACAGCCACGCCGGCTATCGCCAGTAGAAAACTCACAAAACCATATCCTAAAACGGTAAGGATCACCACATCTCTGAAGAAAACCTCCGGCAAAAGCTGAATCATCCGACTGGTATTCGGGTCCAGCACCCAGAGGTCGTTGGTGAAGACCAATTCATGAAATTTGATGAAATAGGTCGTAAAATCCGTCATCGCCATGCCTGCAAATCCCACGAAGATGATCAGCGTGCTGATCAATTGCCCTAGGAAAATATGCTTGAAATCGATTTTTCTGCGCACCAGATGGAAGAGACCAAGGGCAGTCAAACCCATAAGAATGTATAGTAGATGTTTGGCCGCCATGGATAAGCGTTTGACATCCACCATATGATCGATTTCCCGTTGGTTGTACATGGGTATGGCTACGCCGTCCACCATAGCTTGAATCTGAATATCATCCCGCTTGTCCACCATATAGTCCGTCAAGGCCTTATAGAGTGGCAGCAAATCATCCTTAGGGATATTCACGATGCCTGCTATGTCGTTTTTCTCTATTTCGTATGTATAGAATCCGTTCAAGTCAATTACATAAAAAAAAGCGCCCAGCAATATAATCAACGAGACCATGAGTGATACTGCTATTTCAACTATTTTAGTCATTTTACCTCCTACTTCGATCATCACCTGTTTTTAAAAATACCATTCTATGAAAATTATAGCACTAGAGCGTCGATTCAGCTAAGATAAACAGAATCTCTATCGTCTCGTCACTTGTATTTTTGAATTTATGTTTCATTCGCGGCAAGAGTCGAACCATGTCCCCCTCTTCCAGCAAGTACTCTCTTTCGTCAATCACGACCCAAACCTCACCTTTCATCACGAGCGCGAATTCCTCTTTTTCATGGGACATGTAGGTCGGTGTCGTTTCTGAATTTGGATTCAGTATCGCCCACAGCATTTCCACATTGGATTTCATATAGTCAGGCGAGAGCAGGTCAAATACCACATGTTCAGAATCGCGATGATTGATGCGACGCCGCTCCGATTTCCGTAGAATCAGCAATTCGTGCTGGATTTCATCGATAAATAAAGTATACAGTGGCATATCCAGCCCCTCTGCAATCATACGCAGGGTGTTTAAGGAAGGGTTAGCCATACCCCGTTCGATTTGGCTCAACAAGGAAGCGCTCAGGTCCACTTTCTTCGAAAATTCACGAATACTCAGGCCTCTTTTTTTTCTGACCTCGGAAATTTTATTTCCAATTTTTACATTACTCATTTCACCCTCCTATGTGCAATATAATGATTTTTCCTAGCTTTTTTCATCCCATTGCCCTCAAAACGTTCAACATATTCAACATAGAGGAATTATATTGAACACATTCTTATTTTAACATATACTAGCCCTAGAATAATTGAAAATTTGAAGATGGAGGTTTAGAATGTACAGTTTTAAAAACGACTACAGCGAAGGCGCTCATCCGAGCATCCTTGAGGCTCTCGCTAAAACAAATTTAGAACAAACCGAAGGCTATTGTGAAGATCACTATTGTGAAAAGGCCAAAACCTATATAAAGCACGCGATTGGCGTCGAAAATATCGATATCCACTTCTTTGTTGGCGGTACACAGACCAACCTGACGGCCCTATCAGCCTTTCTAAGACCACATGAAGCAGTGATTGCCGTAGACAGTGGCCATGTCTGTGTGCATGAAACCGGCGCCATCGAAGCAACAGGTCACAAGGTCATCGCTCTGGCTGGGCATGAGGGCAAATTGAGAGCCTGCGACGTCGAAAGTGCCGTAGCAAGCCATACCGACGAGCATATGGTCAAACCCAAACTCGTCTATATCTCAAATTCAACCGAGATTGGCACCATCTATACTAAGGCGGAATTAACAGCACTTCACACTATTTGTCGCCAATATAATTTACTCCTCTATGTCGATGGTGCCCGTTTGGCCTCTGCCCTGACATCCAAAGCCAACGATATGACACTGAAGGATTTGACACTGCTCAGCGATGCCTTTTATATTGGCGCCACCAAGAATGGTGCCCTGTTCGGCGAAGCACTGGTCATCACAAACGATATCTTAAAGGCAGATTTCCGTTACCACATCAAGCAAAAAGGCGGCCTCCTTGCCAAAGGACATCTACTGGGGATTCAATACATGACGCTGTTCCAAGATTCACTTTACTTTGACCTTGGACAGCACGCCAACGATATGGCGGATTTATTGCGTACGGGCATTGCGAAAGCCGGTTATAATTTCCTTACAGATGCACCTTCCAATCAGATCTTCCCCATATTTCCCGAAGCCATCGTCACCGCTTTAGAAACGCAATACGCCTTCTACCGCTGGTCTAGTACCCCTGATAGCACCGCGATTCGTCTCGTCACTTCATGGGCGACGAAGGAAGAAGAAGTATTGGCTTTCATCTCCTTTTTAAATACCTTAAATTAATGATAGAATAGTAGTATAGATAGATCATTTACGTTTTTACAGGGGAGGGTTCTATGAAATTCAATTCGCATGTGAAATCACTTGCCATCGCTGTTGCAATCACCGCCATCATCTTTATTGGGCAAAAAGCGTTTTCGGTTGTATTCCAAACTGTCTTTATCATCCTGTTCTTGATGCCCATCGTCATCTTCGCTCGCGCTCTAAGCTCAGGCAAAAAATTAAAGGCTCTGATGGCAAATTACCACACAACAGAAGATGTAACAGCCATTCTACAAATCACTGAATTCTTTGCAAAGAAAAGATATCACGCAGGCATTGATTATCACTTTTTTAATGAAATGAAGGCTTTTTACGCGCTGGTTGAGGCAAACGAAGAAGCGACGCCTGAAATCTTGAACAACCTGAAGCAGGCCTTATCAAATTACAACGTCAAGATCGACGATGACGCGCCAATGATAAGGGATGCGCTACTCATTGAAAATGAACTCTAATTATAAAGAAA
>JAFGTX010000203.1 GCA_016938815.1 Clostridia bacterium
AAAAAGAAGACATGGAAAAGAGAATCGACGAGCTGATGAAATTGGTTGGTATATCGGAGCGGCTGAAGAATGTTTACCCCCATGAGTTGGATGGCGGAAGAAGACAAAGAGTCGGCATCGCAAGATCGTTGGCACTGAACCCGAAATTCATTGTACTTGATGAACCGGTCTCTGCACTGGATGTGTGCATTCAGGCTCAAATTCTGAATCTCATGAAGGACTTACAGGAAGAACTGGGCTTGACTTATCTCTTTATTGCCCATAATTTAAGTGTCGTTAAACACATCAGTGACCGTATTGCGGTTATGTATTTAGGAAAAATAGTGGAGCTGTCGGACTACCAGAGCATTTTTAAAGATCCGCTTCATCCTTATACCCAGGCCCTTCTGTCGGCGATTCCGAGTCATAAGCTGGAAGCCCAAAAAGATAGGATCATATTAAAGGGGGATGTGCCAAGCCCGATTGATCCACCGGATGGCTGTCGATTTGCGGGAAGATGCAATTATTGTCAAGATATTTGCTTGAAAGAAACCCCGGAATTGATTCAAATCGAACCCTCGAGGTTCGTTGCTTGTCATTTTGCGAAAAGATTAAATAAAAATTAATAGGAGTGTGGATTATGAATAATTTGACAGAATACACTTTGAATTTTATGGAAGAGATTTTAAACATTCCGAGTCCTGCAGGGGATACAGGCATTTGCATGAAAAGAATAGAAAAAGAATTTGAAGCACTGGGTTATGTTGTCGAAAAGAGTAAAAAGGATTCCCTATACGTTACCATTAAAGGTGAAGATGACGAACACCATAAAATGATCGTTGGTCACGTGGACACACTGGGGGCTATTGTCAAAGAGGTAAAACCGAATGGCCGCTTGAAATTAGCTCAAATTGGCGGTTTTTCATGGGCCTCTCTTGAAGGTGAAAATGTACTTGTTCATACGGACACAGGTAAGCAGATTTCAGGATCAATCTTGCCGACAAAAGCGTCGATTCACATCTATTCCGACGAAGTGAGAGTTATGGAAAGAACGGATGATACGGTAGAAGTGAGGATTGACGAATTTACCAAAAGCAAGGAAGAGACCAAGGCGCTCGGTATTAAGGTAGGTGATTTTGTCAGCTTTGAACCAAGGCATGTGCAATGCGACAATGGCTTTATCAAATCACGACACATCGATGATAAATCGGCTGTTGCCATGATACTGGGTATTTGTAAATACATTAAGGACGAGAAGATCACGCCTAAATACACGACGCATTTTAACATCAGCAATTACGAGGAAGTAGGACATGGGGTTAGTTATCTTCCTGAAAAGACCGATGAACTACTGGCAATTGATATTGGCCTTGTAGGGCCGAATCAGGAGAGCAGAGAAACCAGTGTGTGCATAGCGGCTAAAGACAGCAGAACGCCATATGATTTCAAACTCAGGAAAAAGTTGTCGGACATCTGTGAGAAGAACGGTATAGAATACAATGTGGATGTCTATAACCGATATGGTTCCGATGCCAGTGTCGGTGTTTTGCAAGGGCTTAATGTTAACTTTGCATGTGTCGGACCAGGCGTGGATGCGACCCACCATTATGAGCGGACTCATGTGCATGCTATAGAAAATACCATGGCGCTTTTGATTAAATACGCGATCCAATAAAGGACAACGAGATAAAGTGAAAGTTATTCCTATAAAGCCATCATTTTTTTGATGGTTTTATTTTTTTTTGACGATATAGTATTATTTTTTTTCATAACGCTATATAATATAAAAATTAGGGAGGGGTTTCATGTATTGGCAGAATAGCTTATTGAATGAGTACAATGATGTAAGAAAATTTCAGCTGGACGTTTTTTCGGATATAGCCTTTAAAAGAAATTGTGCAAAGAATCAACCGATTACTTTCACAAAATACGATAGATTGCTCATCATTATGGAGGGCAGAGTTAAGATTTCTATTGCCAATGAAAATGGCGTGGAAAAAATATTATACATACTGAGTGACGGTGATTTGATTGGTGAGATTGATTTTTTCAATAAAATCAACCACGACTATGAAGTTATACCTTTGGTGGATACGGTGATTGGAGTTTTGGAAAGAAAGGACGTCATGGCAAAAATTGAGGCGAACCCTATTATTTACGAACACATCATCAAAAGTATCATCAGAAAATATCAGATTACCAGTTCGCAACTTACAGATAATGTCTTTATGGATTCAGACGGGAAGATAGCCAGCGTCTTACTCAGAATTGCTGAGCAGGAAGGTGAGACGGTAGGTGAACATGTCGAATACTTCTACCTTAAGCATCAAGACATAGCCGATCTTTTAGGTTGCTCAAGGGTGACGGTCAGCCGAGCGATTAACAAATTCAAATGCGAAGGCATCATCAACGTAAAAGACCATAAGATGATGATTCTAGACAAAGAAAAACTAGAAAAAAAATATATCGAACGTTTATAAAAACTGTATCAAAGCATTATATTGTGCTTTGATGCAGTTTTTAGATTATTTACATATTGAATTGGGATAAATAATCTTATTTTAATGGTTTTTCTTCCCAAAGAGGCGTAAAATGTATGTATTGGAGGTTGACACAAGTATGAACATAATAAGAAAAGATAGTTTGAATACAACAACTTGGTCTGGTGGGACGACAACTGAGTTGAGAATTATGCCGGAAGATGGTGTATATAGCGAGCGACGTTTTGATTTCAGAGTCAGCACGGCAACAGTAGAAGCCGGTGAGTCTACATTTACGTCCTTACCGGGGGTGCAAAGACATCTCATGATCTTAGAAGGCATCATCAATTTGAGACATCAAGGGATGGAACCAGCCGTTTTGAACGTTTTTGAGCAGGACACCTTCGATGGTGGCGTGATGACTCAGAGCATGAGTGAGGTGCCTGTAGTAGACTTCAATTTGATGTTGAAGCCGCCTTTTAAAGGCAGACTGGTTCATCATGCCTGTGTGGCTGAAACGGTAATTTCAGCATTAGGAAATATAGATGAGGATCAGGCAGTCTATAGGGACATCTACTGTGCAAAAGGCCCTGTTGAAATCGTTGTAGGCAACCACAGTGTGCGTCTATTTACAGGAGATTATCTGCAACTGCAGGGGCGTGAAATATGTACGGAGATTCAGGTAAACAACCACGGCGATTTGATTGAAGTCAACGTTTGGAGTGAATAGTTTGAAAGGTTTTTCCTTTAAGAAAAAGAGTAAGCAAGCAAAAAAATTGAGTTATCTGGTCACGGTTCCAGAGCGCACCTTACGGGCGATACTTTCCTATTCGGTAGGGATCGTCGATTTAGGCGTGAATACCATGTTGCCAAAAGCTTTAAAAAGGACATCTTTTTATAAAGTTTCCTATGGCATGATGCGTCAATTTATTGTGGAAAAGGTTCTGGAAATAGAACAGGGTGCTGATGAGGCGGAACACGACTTGTCAGAGGATTACATGATACGGAAGTTGGCGGGTAATTCTTTGGATGCCCTAGGCTTATTTACCATACGGTTTTCACCGCTATGGGTTTTTTCGGTTGTAAGCGATGTGACTAGAGGCAGTGACGTCTATTTTGAGACCCTTAAAAAGCATTTAGTAGACAATGGCGTCATCGAAACAGGTGAAGGCATCGAATCCATCCAAGCGTTGCTAGCACAGCTGCATAAGGCTTCTGACTTAACGGCGAGCACTATCGATTTGCCGCCACTTGCGCTCAGAGAGTTTAAACAGACGATGAAGGAGCTGAGTGGCGCATACAGCGAGCTTGGCGCTGAAAGTAAAAAGATCAATGCTCTGATGGACAATGTCTGGCGCGAGATGCGTCGAATCAGCACTGAAGAAGGACTGGCTATGGAAACCCTTTGTGGCGTCATGAGTGCGGAAGCCTTAAAACTTTATGGCTCCAAAACGGCCCAGTCGACACGATCCTTTGTCATGGCCAATTACGAGCTTTTGGATGCCTATGTTTTCCGGAGTTACGCGGAGACACTTTGCAGCATGCGTCATGTTGGCGTAAAAGCTTATGTTCAGGACCATATGGCGCCCTTCGCGGCATTGGCGCAGTCGGTTTATGATGAGACCTATACGACTTGGACTGGGAAGGCGATAAAAAAGATTGAAGTTTTTAGGAATAAAAAGTGATTTATGATAAAATCATGTGTAGCAAAAGATTATAACAGGAGATAACAAATATGATATTAGATTCAAAGAAACGCGTATTTGGCATCATCAATCTTTTAGACTTGATATTGGTGCTGATGATTGCAGTATTTATTATAGGAGGTATGACGCGGATCAATAAATTTGAGAGCGTAGCGGTCATGGACCTCGAAAAGATGGATATTACCCTGACGGCAGAAGACGTTTCGGAAGGTCTCATTTCTGAAATCAGAGAGGGTGACACCTTGGTTTTCTCGGTAAAGGGTTCTAATTTTGGCGTAGTGAAAAGCGTTGAAAAGTTACCACATATGGAATTGGTTACGCTGGAAGATGGGCGTCAACAATATACGGAATTGCCAGGCATGTATGATGTGAAGCTGGTTGTGACCTCGGATGTAAAGGTTGATGAAAGCGGCGTTATGGTCAGTGGTAATCAAGTCTACATTGGGCAGGAAAATCGTCTGAAATCAAGGTTGTATGTTTTCGATACAATGATTGATAGTTTTGACATGGAATAGGTGCTTTATGTTTGAAAATAGTGTAATCATTCGTAGCGTTTTTTCATTCTGTGTCTTTTGGCGGTCTGTTTACGAGAACAGTTTGATAAAACGCGGTGTGGATCTCGTGTTTCAGTTTTTCAAAGAGGTATTCAGGTATAGTGTCTTATATCCGATTTTTGCCTACGAAAGCTTGAAAATTGAGGCGCGTCCTTTCTATATTAAGCAGTTTCAAAAGATCTACACCACATGCGTTGCGACGCTTCATTCGGCATATTGTCGCGGAAGAGACAATAGCTTTTTTTTGAGAAGAATAGGACACGTCGGAACGGGGGCGTGGTTTGAAAATAGTTTTATTGTAAGAGGTTTAAAGCATACACTGGGGTCGGCGACTCTAGAAGGTGTTCTACTATCATTTTTTGTCTTACTGGTGCCTTTTATCAATAAAGAATTGTCTTTGGTCATGGCCTTTGGCGTATTCGGGATATTTTTACTGAGTGCGATCATTCGAAATAACCAAACCTTGACTGTGACGAAGGCAACGGTTTTTGCGGGTCTGTATTTTATCATGATCGTGATCAATAGCTTTCTCTCCATCAATCCAAGCGGCAGTATGAGGGATTTGGCTATCCATACAGGTGGCGTTTTGGTACTGTTTGCCATTGTGAACAGTCCGTTGACGAAAAGAGATTATGACTGGATGTTCAATGCCTTGATCTTTGCAGGACTATTGGTCTCCATTTATGCGATGTACCAGTATATTGCTGATGTGCCTATGGGCAGTGGTTGGGTAGACGCTTCAGAAAATCCGGGCTTGACGGTTCGCGTATTCGGTACTTTTGAAAACCCCAACACCTTTGCCGAGTTTTTGATCATGGTACTGCCTTTGACGGTGGCACGTGGTCTTAAGAATCTATCTGAAAAGAAATGGCTGTCGGGACTGAGTTTTGGCATACCGGCAGGAGCCATGGTCGTGGCACTTTTGTTGACGGCATCGAGAGCAGGATGGCTTGGTTTTGCCTTTGGTACGGTCATTTTTGTATTGCTTTTGAACATGAAGTTTATCATACCGATTATTTTTGGAGGTGTGGTGGCGTTTCCTCTATTGCCTGAATCCATACTACAACGGATCGGTACCATTGGTAGTTTAAGTGACAGTTCCAATTTATACCGTTACAATTTATGGAAAAGTGCGGTTGAAATTATCAAAGACTTTTTCGTGACGGGCATTGGTACGGGTTATTTGGCTTTTAGAGAAATCACACCCTACTATATGAAAAATATGGCACCCTATCATACACACAATACCTATATTCAAACTTTGGTTGAATTCGGCATTGTCGGCTTGATGATATTTTTGGTGTGGTGTTTTATTTTATTTAAGGAAGGTGCCAACACGGCACTCGGGGGCAAGAATTTTACTGTCAGAGTTTATGCGGCAGCGTTAACGGCAGGGTTCTGTAGCGTCATGCTTCACGGTATTGCGGAGCACATCTTGTACTACAGTAAAATCATGTTATTGTTTTGGGTGATGATTGGTTTAATTATTAAGGCAAAAGATTTGAATGCAGCAGTAGAAAATGAATAATAGGGTAATAAGGTGATCAAATGAATATTCTTTTAGCGTTAATGGGCCTCGATATAGGGGGCGCGGAAACCCATGTGGTGACGCTGGCGAAAGCATTGAAAAACAAGGGATACAACGTGGTTGTCGTTTCTTCTGGTGGTGTCTATGAAGCATCGCTTAAGGCATCGAACATCGCTCATGTCTATGCGCCGTTAGCCGAAAAATCACCAAAGGCAATTGTCAAATCTGTAGTGGCTATGAGACGGGCTGTAAAAACGTATCATGTCGATATCATACACACCCATGGACGGATTCCGTCTTTAATTGGTGGTGTAGTGGCAACCCTTACCAAAAGCAAATTTATGACAACGGTTCACGCGATGTACAAATTGAATTCTTACAAGTGGCTTTCATTATTTGGGAAAGAGACCATTTGTATTAGTGATGACATCAGACAACACGTCATTAGAAACTACAACGTAGAAAAAGAAAAAATCACAGTGATTCCAAACTGTATTGATACAAACTTGTTTGTACCAGGCGAGGAGAGCGGCTCGACATTTACTGTGGGTTATGTCAGCAGAATGGAAGGTGAATTGGCAGATCGTGCCATCGAAGTGGCCGAGATGTTGACGGATTATGCCTATAGGGAACATTCGGAAATCAAGTTGCTCATCGTAGGCGATGGTTTGGATTTTAACCGTGTGGTCTCGCAGGTGAATCAAATTTCCAAGCGTATTGCCGATCAGGATCAAGCGAAAATGATTGAAATTTTACTACTTGGCAAACGTACAGACATACCGGATTTAATGCATCAAATGGACGTGGTCGTTTGTGTTTCCAGAGTGGCACTAGAGGCCATGTCTTGCGGTAAGCCTGTTATTTTACTGGGTGGAGAGGGCTATGAAGGTCTTCTCACCAAGGAGAGCTATGCTCATGCAAAGGGTTCTAACTTCACGGGAAGAACCAGTACCATGGTTTTTGAAGGCGTTGGTTTTATCGAACAGATAGACAGTCTCAGAAAATCGCCGGACTACCGCAGGAAGTTGGGTGAATGGGGTCGCGCGCGAATCGAGGAATCTTACAGCATAGACCAGATTGTTGACGAGACCATCAAAATTTATAAATCATTATAGGAGAAGAGGCATGAAAATAATAGATCAAAAAGGCAAACTGTTTGGCTTGATCAATGTGGTTGATTTATTGATCATATTGGTGATTTTGCTAGCCGGTATCGGCGTTTTAAAGTACAAGGATATTGGCGCATTTATGAGCAAAATATCGGCGGACGCTTCCGGCAACGTCTACGTGACTTACAGCATTTCCGGCGTGAAGGAGGTCTCTGTTGAAGGCGTTTCCAGTGGCGATATATTCTTTGACGAAGACAGTCGCCAAATCATCGGGGAAGTGGTTGATAAATCCGCAACTCATACTCAGATTGCAACGACAGACAAAGATGGCAAATTTGTCTACAGTGAAATCCCTGATCGCTTTGACCTTCTCATCAAAATCAAAGCAAAGGGATCGTGGAACGATTTGGAGATTATTGTAAACAACAATGATATTCAAATCGGTGAAAAACAGGAAATTAGTTCGCGTATGAGTAATTTCTCAGCTGTAATTTATGGTATTGAAACGGAATAATCAAGTTGGAGATGATTTATGAAGAACGTATTCATTTGTGGGTACTATGGTTTTAAAAATATGGGTGATGAAGCGCTGCTCAAAAGTGTTGCAACGCTCATTAAACAGGTCAATCCTTCTGTATCGATTGAAGCCCTTTCATACAATGTCAAATATACCGAGGAATCTATTGGTGTCACCGGATTTAGTCGAAAATCCATGCTGCAGTTGGTTAGACGCATTTGGACGACGGACTGCGTCATATTTGGCGGGGGTTCCTTGTTACAGGATGTAACCAGTTCCAAATCACTTCTCTATTATTTGGGCATTATTGTTTTGGCCAAGCTTTTTAGGAAACCGGTGGGGATCATTGCCAACGGTTTTGGCCCAATCAGCAAAGAACGCAATCAGGCCATGGTGCGCTGGGTACTTAACAAGGTGGATGCGATATCCGTACGGGATGAGGGTGCTCTGGAAAGTATGCGCGCGATGGGAGTTGAGCGAGATATTCAGCTGACTTCCGATATCACTTTTTTGATGGAGGAAGATGCCAAGCCTTTCGAGGAGAGGGAGAAAATCATTGGTATTTCCCTTCGACCTTGGCGCTTCCATGATGAGTTTTTATCGGAAATTGCGAGCTTTGCCGATGCGATGGTAGCTGAGGGATATGAAATTCGCTTTTATCCGATGAAGCAGCCGGATGATGAGGTGGTCTCTCAGGATGTCATGAATCGAATGGAACATGAGTGTCGCTTGATTCGCGGGGCAAAAAACCCGGAAGATATTTTGAAGCATATGTCGGAGTGCAGTATATTTGTGGGTATGCGTCTTCATGGACTGATCTTCGCTACCAATTTGGGCATTCCTTCGATTGCAATCGAATACGATCCTAAAGTTGCAAGTTTTGCAAAAGAGGCAGAGATATACAATGCGGGACATGTGGATGTTGTAACCGCCTCAAAACTGATTGAGGGTGTCAAAAATATCGACAGCCACCTTGAGGTGGTGACAAAAAAGACCCTCCAAAAAAGGGCAGAATTTAAGGAAAAAGCGGCTTTAAATAAAAAAATTATAGAGTTGTTGATTAATAGAAGCTAGTAACAGACGGATGTGTAACCACATCACGTCTGTTTTTTTTCTTTGTCAAAAAATAAACTATTGAAAAAGGGGTTCACAGGCCAAATAAAATGTTGTACAATCTTTATGGTTGAGCGGGACAAAATTGATACCGCTCTATGCGAGGAGGTTGCAATGGCTATTTTAGGAATTAACGGTATGGGTAGAATTGGAAAACTGACATTCTGGAATCAGTTAAGTTTGGATATGTTTGAAGGGTACGTTCTCAATGCCGGAAGAGAAATAGGAAATGGTATTGGAGACTTCGTTGACTTTATCAAGACAGATTCTACATATGGAAATTTGAGTAGATTTCTATACGGATATTCAGGCAAAGAGTGTGACATCCGTGTTATAGACGCAGATAACTGGAAACTTGAAATTAACGGACGTCCAGTACAAATATTGACAACGGCTAGAAATCCTAAGGATATCGGCTGGGGAAATTATGGTGTTAAGACAGTTGTTGACTGTACAGGGGTCTTCTTAGATCCAAATGAACCAGCGGATGCACCAAAGGGCAGCGTGAGAGGTCACTTGGCTTCAGGCGCAGAAACGGTCATTTGCAGTGCGCCATTTAAAATTGGAAAGGGTCAGGATATCCCAGAAGATGCAAAAATGGTGGTATTCGGTATCAACCATAAAGACGTCGAGATGGGTAAACATAGAATCCTATCGGCAGCAAGCTGTACGACAACAGGCCTATCACATATGATGAAGCCATTAATTGATAACGATAAAATCGGCAATATTTTAACCGTATGTATGTCAACGATCCATGCGGCGACAAATAACCAAATGGTACTAGACGGTGTACCTGGTAAGGGTGCCAAGGACTTAAGAAGAAACCGCTCGGTAATGAACAACATCATCATTACATCGACAGGTGCGGCTAAAGCTTTGAAGGTTGTATTGCCACAACTTAAGGATGTACCTTTCATGGCAGATTCCATCCGTGTACCGACTAATACGGTATCTTTGATTTCATTGACATTGACAATGGAAAAAGCGGTTACTGCTGAAGATTTGAACGACATCTACAGACATGCGGCGCAAAACGGGCAAAGAGCTTTATTGCATTACAGCGAGAAACAAAGCGTTTCTTGCGATTACAGAGGTGAAAGAGCATCTGTAATCATAGAGGGTGTGGAGACCGTTGCGGAAGTCAGTGAAGGTCCAACGCCAATTACACATGCGAAAATCATGGGCTGGTATGACAATGAGTTTGGCAACTATGTCAACTCACTCTCCAATCTGCTGGCACATGTGACTCAATAATCTTTACAAACCAATTCATTAATCCAGAAGAAAGGGTAGCGACGGC
>JAFGTX010000204.1 GCA_016938815.1 Clostridia bacterium
AATTCGTAAGAGTAGATACCGATACTAGGCATACCCATACCTGAACCCATAACAGAAATTTTTCTGCCTTTATAGGTGCCTGTAAAACCAAACATATTTCTAACCGTGTTGAATTGCTCTACGTTTTCTAAAAATTTCTCAGCGATAAATTTAGCTCTCAACGGATCACCAGGCATTAATACCGTTTTTGCGATAATGCCTTCTTCCTTAACTTCGATATGAGGTGTTGGAATATTTTTCATAAAACTTCTCCTTTTCTTTCATGCTTTTCCCGTTAACTATAATATTCTAGCACTTAAAATGCTATGTAAAACTACCACAAATTATTCTTGTGGCGCTTGTCCGCCCATTTGGCTCATGAAAGCCATAGCCATTTCGATGCCCTTTACAATTTCTTGCTCAACTTTTGCCATTGACGCTTCTTCTGTACCTTCGGCAACGGTGATGCGGCAGCTCGACTTAGCGACTTCAAGCAATTTGAAATCATCTGCAAGCACTTTTTCAGCGGTTTCCTTAAGCATTTTCTTAGATTGTTCTTCTTGTAGATACCCCGCAAGGTGATCTTGAAGCGCAATAATAATACGTTTTTCTTCATCCAGTTTGATGTATTTTACAAACATATTCATATTCATATCCATGTGTAATACCTCCATAATTTCATCTAAATGCTACCATATTATTCTAGCAGTATTGTGGAGAGTTTTAAAGTAGTGGTCAAAAAAATATGATATAATCAAAGTGTACGTAAGATATAGACAGAATAAGGAGGGGAGACTATGCCGCACATTAGGGTGAGAAGTCTTGATCAGAAAAAGCTTGTGTCGATCAGCAAAGAATTGATTGACCAAATGGAGGCACTGATCAAGTGTCCAAGGGATTACTTTACTTTGGAATATGTACATTCAACATTCATTATGGATGGTGTTGAAGGTGCAGGCGGTTATCCGCATGTAGAAGTGCTGTGGTTCGACAGGGGTGAGTCGGTGAAACTGCAAGTCGCGGAAGCAATCACAAAATTAGTTAAAACAGTTGTTGATGATGATGTTTGCGTCTACTTTGTCGATATGGACAAGGCCAGCTATTTCGAAAACGGTCAGCACTATTAGGGTTTAGGTCTATGTTTTTAAATGATATGTTTGGGGTAAGCATGTGATAGGATAATCATTTTTTAAAGGGGAGAATGTTTATGAATTTAAGAGCGAGACTACTTGCTGCATTTTGTTTTATTATGATTGTACCACTGGTGGTGCTAGGTGTTATCGCTTCCGGTAACGCGGCAAAGATTGTACATGATGAAGTAGAAAACGTGACTTTTACGCTTACAGAGGAAATGGAAAAAGCGCTTTCGTATCAATTTGAAAGTTATGAAAAATCTCTTGCTGTACTCAGTCATGATTCTAATCTTGACGAAGCTTCGTATAATGCCATGGCAAAGGATAGATTGTTAAAAGTATTTGAAGGTTATGGCAAGGAATTTCCGGATGTTCAGAACATCTACATTGGCTATGCCAATAAGGAGTTCATCATCTATCCAGCGGTAGATTTACCGGCTGACTATGATCCAACGACTAGACCTTGGTATCAGGATGCTATGAACGCTAATGAACTCATCTGGACAGATCCGTATCCTAATGCCACAGATGATAGTACGGTTATCACAGCGGCGATACCGGTATTCAGTAAATATAGCAACAAAATGGTTGGCGTACTGGCTGCAGACATTAACTTGAAGACGATGTCTGACGAATTGGCGCAGATCAAAGTGGGTGAAACGGGTTCTGCGGCTATCGTTAGCGCACAAGGTGTGACCCTATTGCATCCAGACCCAGAAATGGTCGGCAAAGAAGTACCAGTACCAGAACTTGCTGAGTCACTTGCTACCAAAGAAAGTGATATAGTGAGCTACGAACTAAACGGCGCTAAGAAGATGGCGATTTTCCAAACCATGCCTAAGACTGGTTGGAAGATTGTAATCACACTGAATCAAAGTGAAATTGCAGCTAAGGCGACACCAATCAGGAATACGATTGCCCTTGTTGGCTTGATTTCGGTTGCAATTGCCATGGTCATTGCGTGGTTGTTTGCTAATTCCTTGACAAGACCGATTCGCAATATTTCTGACTTGATGGATCAAGTGAAAAACGGAAATTTCAGAGTAAGTAGCGACTATAAGAGCAAGGATGAAATTGGTCATCTCAGCGAAAGCTTCAATATCATGATCAGCAACGTCGCGACACTCATCAATAATACGCAAGTGGCGGTCAATGAAGTTAAGATCTCTGCTGAAAACTTGAGAGAGAACGCAGAGCAGGCGAGCATTTCATCGGAAGAAGTTGCAAAAACAGTGACTGAAATTGCTGAAGGCGCTACAGAACAGGCAATGGACGCTGAAAAAGGAACGCGCATCGCCTCTGAACTGGATAGCCAGTTTGTGATGTTGACGGATATCAGCAGCGTTATGGGTAATGAAGCGCAACAAGCGATTGAGAAGAATGAAGCTGGTGTTAAGGTCGTTAAATCTTTAAGAGATAAAACCATCGAAAACAACGAGGCTTCTCATAAAGTAAGTGACGCCATCAACGAACTTGAAACCAAATCCAATGCGATTGGCAGTATCGTGGATACCATCAGTGCGATTTCTGAGCAAACGAACCTGTTGGCTTTAAATGCTTCCATCGAGGCGGCTAGAGCAGGCGAGCATGGTAGAGGTTTTGCCGTTGTTGCAGATGAAATCAGAAAGCTTGCTGAAGAATCCAATAACGCAGCGGTAGAAATCAAGAACATCATTGGTGATATTCAAGAACAATCGAGAAGTACGGTCGTCATCATGAGCGATATGACCAACCGTTCTAACGAGCAGGCAGAAGTTGTTACGGAAGTGGATGACGCTTTCATGTCTATCAACCAGTCAATCGATGAAATCACAGGTAAGATCGGTGAAATTACGACGACGATTGAAATGCTTTCTAACAGCAAGGATAAAATGCTTGAAGCGATTGAAGGTATTTCGGCCGTTTCAGAAGAGACAGCTGCGGCTTCTGAAGAAGTCAGCGCTTCTATGCAGGAGCAAAGTGCGACTGTTGAAGAGGTATCACATTCTGCTGAACAGCTGAATCAACTTGCTGAAGAGTTGCAAAAACAAGTGGCTAAATTTGACGTATAGACTTTGCGAAAGATAAGAATATGAATCACTCAAACCGCAATCGATTCATCGGTTGCGGTTTTAATTTTTTGTTATGAGGCAGGGCCGTAAGTTGTCCGTTCACGGGCAACAGTTTATATTATAATTGTTAGGGTATGAATAATAGTACAAAGAGTGTATAGGGGTGAGATCAATGACAAGGATTAATGAGTATAAAATGCAATTATTTTTAGTGCTCGCTGGATTGGTCTTCTGTATGTTTTTTGCACTATACTACTTGGATACAGTTCCTTTGCTTATGCTTTTGTTTGGTGTTCAGGTGCTTTGGTTGATGAAAATCAACAAACAGAAAAAATTGCTTATGAATTTCACTAAAGGAAAAGATTACTTGATTAACGGCCATTATCAACAAGCCATTCGTTATTTGGAACAGTTTATCGAAGAAGCGAAAAGCAACAAGGACATAGCGCGTGCATCCAACATCCCGTTGGGCGTTTATACGCGAAATGCAGTGGCTATGGCGTATAACAACATCGGTATCGCCTATATGGGACTTCTTGATTACCCAGAAGGCAAAGATGCCTTGCATACGGCATTGGAGTTTGATGGAGAATACGCCGTACCATATTACAATTTAGCGGCGATTGCCTATATTGAACATGATGAAGGTCATTTAAGCATCTATATGGATCGTTTACAGCGTCTTGGTGTTGATGTGGACTTGGAAAAAATAAAAGAACGTAGTAAACTTTTTAAAGAGAACAGAATTGCACAAAAAGGAGACGCAGAATAAATGAAGAAGGTATTGATACTAACAGCATCTACAGGTGGCGGGCATAATCAGGTGGCTAAAACCTTGGAACATCTTTTAGATGGTGAGGCGGAAGTAAGACGTGTCGATTTTCTAAAAGAGGAAAGTCGCATTATGGATATGATTGTTGCAGAAGGTTATGACGTACTAGCTACTAAATTTCCTGAACTGTACGGGCGCTTGTATCGTTTGTCGAATCGTGGACGTAAGGAAACAAAACTCAACGATCTTATTCGGAAAATGGTGCATAGGCGTGTCAGGGAGATTATCAAGGATTATGAGCCGGATTTGATTGTTGGCTGCCATGCCTTTTCGATTCCAATCATCAGCGCTTTGAAAAGAAGAGGATACTATAACCATAAATTTATCAGCATCATCACGGATTTTGAGGCGCATTTTGGCTATATCAGCAAAAAAGTGGATTACTATATCACAGGTAGTGATTATACGGGTCTCAGCCTTCAGGCCAAAGGCGTGGATGCTTCAAAAATAAATTGTCTAGGTATACCGGTTTCACCAGTATTTTATGAAAATCGCACACCGAAACTGAATCATGAGCCCTTCACCATATTGGTCATGGGCGGCAGTATGGGTGTTGATTACATGGAAGATACGGTAGAAGCGCTGTTCCAGATCAAAGTACCGGTGCGCTTTATTGTCGTGTGCGGCAACAACAGCCATTTAGAAGAGAAATTCAAGCGACGTGTGGAAAGCCTGCCTCTTGACAATCCGGTGGAAATTCATGGCTTTGTCAACAACATCCAAGAATTGATGGACGCTTCAGACTTGATTGTAACGAAACCTGGCGGCCTGACGGCGACGGAATCCATCGTCAAGAATATTCCGATGGTGGTTCCTTACTATATCCCAGGTCAAGAAGAGGAAAACCTCAATTATTTGACCTTGGCCAATTTGGCGATTGCTGTGCGTGATATCAACAAAATAGGAACAACCATTGCATTTTTGATCAATAACAAGGAACGTTTACGTCAAATGCATGAAAGTATGTCTTATGTCTCGAAAAATTATTCTCTTGAAGGCGTTAAGGCCTTAATGTTGTCCGCAATAGAGGAAGAATAGTATTGAAGCCCTAATTTATATAGGGCTTCTTTTATATGGCACATTTAAATATTCAGAATTGACTGTAAATATGCTAGAATAGGTAAGGGGGAAGTGACTATATGAATCGTCTTACGAGAAGGCTGACGGTATTTTTAATCGCAACGTTGATTGTTATACTCATTGCTGTACAGTACAATTTTAAAATAAATAAGGCGCATATTCGCGAAGAAGCGGAATCAAAGCTGACTTTATCGGCAGAGGTGATGCATAGCGACGTGGAGGCGTGGGTTGATGGCATGGAACGCATGATTAGCAATGTAGGCTTGAGTGCGTCGTTTTTTGATTGGAATCCAGATCAGATGGAAGGCTATTTGAGATACATGGCTACGATGCACCCGGAGTTTACGGTGCTCTATTTTGCTGATGTTAAGGGTGATTTTATCATCAGTAATGGCTGGGAGCCGTCTGCTGACATGGATATGACTAAGAGGCCTTGGTTTCATGAAGCTGTCGCTCAGAAGCAGATGGCGATTACGCTGCCGTATATAGATGCGATGACGGGTGAAAGTATCATCACGGTGAGTAGTCCGGTTCTTGATTCGGAGGGGGCAATCATAGGTGTCCTTGGTGGTGACTTGCCTCAAAAATTGTTCAATGAAAAATTTGACGAATACGCGGCAATCAGTGCCAGTGAATATGTTCTATTTGATTTGGGTCATGATGGCAAGCAGTATGTGGTAGCTTCGTCGATGCAGACCATTCCAGTGGAGCAAATGTGCGCATGGAAGGACACAATCGAGCTTAAGCATACAGAGGTAGCCGAACTCAAGGAAGTCAGCTATGACGGTGAAAATGGTTATCTCCACGCTCATGAGATTGAAGGTACCCATTGGATGATGGTGAACTATTCCCCAGAAGATGCCTTTATTATGACTCTAACATCATCAAAGACAGCAAACCTAGTGGTCTATATGATTGCCCTTATTTTTGTCGTGGTATTCTATAAACTCCATCGCTGCTATATCATCAAACCCTTGTTGACTCTCGGAGACGATGTCGCCAGAATAGATGTAAAAAGAGATGCGGGATACAGACTGACGGTGGATAGGCATGAAATGTTTGAACCGATTGTCGATATCATCAACGATACGTTGAGTCATGTTGAGGATTATATGCATGAAGTGGAGAGCGATAAAGAGGAAATTCACGCCATGAATGAAGAACTTGAAGCCTCACTTCAGCAGATTACAGCGACGGAGCAGGAAGTCAGTCGACAGAAGATGAGCTTCGAAGCTCTTTTCTTAAACAATCAAAGCGCCATTGCCATGGTAGACCAGAATCATAAAGTCACCAATATCAACAACGCTTTTTCACAACTTTTTGGTTACAAATTGGATGAAATCGCCGGCGTCAATTTGGACGATGTCGTAGCAGCCGGTGGCGAGAGAGAAGAGGCCGGAGAGTATACGACTGAATTGTTACAAGGACAGGTGGTGAATACCGAAGGCGTGCGCCATGACAAACAAGGCCGTCCAATCGAAATGCGCATACAAGGTGTGCCTATGACCCATCACGGTTACATGGTCGGTGGTTTTGGCATTTATACCGATATTAGCCGATTAAAGGAAGAAGAACGTCAAAGAGACTATTTGAGTACCCATGACGATTTAACGGGTCTTTTCAATAGGGCTTATTTTAATCGCAAGTTGATTGAATACAAACAGATGGGCACTTACCCGATTGCAGTCATCATAGTGGATGTCAATGGTTTGAAGCTGATCAACGATGCCTTTGGACCGGTGGTCGGTGACCAACTTTTAAAGGATACTGCGCAGATTATCAAGAATACCTGTGGCGAGGATACTTTGATTGCCCGTTATGGCGGCGACGAGTATGTGGTTTTGGTAACCCATACTTCGAGAGAGCATATTCGGGGTATGGTTCGAGATCTCAAAGGGGCTTGTCGCAGATTGAAGATTCAAGATGTAGAAACTTCGGTCTCTGTGGGCTGGTCTATCAATATGACGGCGGAAATCGATTTTGAAACATTGCTAAGAGAGGCAGAAGATGACCTCTATAAGCATAAGGTGATGGAAAGCGCTAGTGTCAAGGGCAAAACCATTTCCACCATGATCCACACGCTACATGAAACGAATAAGAGAGAAGAGGAACACTCTAGACGCGTCAGCGCCCTTTGCGAGAAATTCGGTACGATTTTGTCCTTAACGGATCGACAGATGAATGCGCTTAAGTCGATGGGCCTCCTTCATGACATCGGTAAAATAGCGATTGATGAAAAAATCCTGAATAAAGAGGACCATCTTTCAGAAGTAGAATATCAGGAAATCAAACGACATCCTGAAATAGGGTATCGAATCTTGAGCTCTGTACCGGAATTAAATGAGATTGCAGAATATGTCTATGCCCATCATGAGCGCTGGGACGGTGGCGGATATCCACGTGGCCTGAAAGCTGACGAGATTCCTTATTTGGCTCGTGTCATTTCCATCGTGGACGCCTATGATGCTATGACCAGCAACCGACCCTACAGGGAGGCAAAGGACAACGAATGGGCTATAAAAGAGTTGCAAAGCAACATTGGAAAACAGTTTGATCCGGACTTGGTACCTATTTTTGTCAACATGATCCGTTTTCAGTGATACTTTTTGTTTGAGACAATATATGGTATACTGAAGCGTTGACTTGGTGCAATATGAGCGATTGCATACTGTCGGTAAAATGAAAAAAAGAGAGGTAAACATGGAGTTTTCTATAGATATGAAATTTAAGGAATACCCGCTTGATAACCGTATCAAGCGTGGCATCAGCGATTTAGGATTTATTAAACCCCTTGAAGTACAGTTGGAAGCCGTACCAAAAATTTTAGAGGGTAAGGACTTAATTGTGCAATCACAAACTGGTAGCGGTAAAACCGCTGCTTTTGGCATTCCAATTTGCCAGCAGTTGGATGAAACGACTGAAGCCGTTCAGGCACTGATCTTAACACCAACTAGAGAATTAACCGTTCAGGTGAGCGAAGAATTGGCGGCCATTGGCCGTTATAAAGAACTTTCAGTGGAGGCGATTGTTGGCAAGGAATCCATGCAGGAGCAGCGTCGAGCACTGAAACAAAATCCACATATCATTGTGGCGACACCGGGTCGTATCATGGACCACATCATCAACAAAAATGTCAAACTGGACGATGTGAAGTATCTGGTAATCGATGAAGCCGATGAAATGTTGATCATGGGTTTCAAAGAGCAACTGGAAGCCATTATCGAGAAGTTGCCAAAGGAAAGGGTGACTCTTCTCTTTTCAGCGACTATGCCGGAGCAAGTCCGTTATTTAAGTGAATTGTTCATGAAGTCTCCAGAGCAGATTGAAGTGACGGCTGAAGTTTCGACAGTGGAAAAAATCGAACAAATCTATTATGCCGTAGACGGTTTGAAAAAATCAAAGTTTTTGAAACAAATGTTGATGCGGGAAGACCCTCGTAAGGCGATTATCTTCTTGAACACCAGAGAACAAGTGGACACTTTGTACGATGAGATGAAGACTTGGGGATACTATGTCACTGCAATACATGGTGGTGTAGAGCAAAAAGAGCGTCAACAGCGCATCAACAATTTCAAGTGCGGTCGCGCCCGCATTCTTTTATCGACGGATTTGGCATCGAGAGGATTGCATGTCCACGACCTAACCCACGTTATCAACTACGGCGTACCTTTTGAGAATGAACAGTACGTGCATAGAATCGGAAGAACGGGACGTGTGGATCAAAACGGTATTGCCATTACCTTGGTGACATCAAGGGATGCAGAACGTTTTGAACAGTTACAGGCGTATTTAGGCTATAAAATTCCGTGCAAAGGTGGTCATCTGACACGACGTGGCAAGAAAACGAATGAAACCGTTGAAAAACGTCAACGTTTTAAGTCGGATAGTCGAAGAAAAGACAAGGTGACCTTGGAAATCAACGCAGGCCGATTGAACAGCATGCTGCGTTCAAAGGACGTGCTATCAGCACTGAAAAGTGTCAGCGGTGTGGATCAGGAACATATCGGTAAGATTACCGTCAAAGATAAAACGACAACGGTGGAAATTTACGATGGTAGAGAAGCGCCGATCTTAAGAGCTTTTAAAACGAAGAAAATTAGAAATCAAGCCTATCGTGTTAGGGTACAAAATAACAATACAAAAGGCAATAGACGACAATAAGAGGTAACTATGATTGTTGAACGTAACACCAATATCATCATAAAAGTATATGGGGTTATTTTGATCATCGGCATGCTGATTGCCTTTCAGGGATCCAATTTTCCATTTATGAAAGGCAATGATGTCATGACTTTAAGCGGAGATGCGTTCTCTGGAGATCTTTCCCGTAGTATCATGGCTTACAACGAGGCGCCAAAGCAGACGTATTCGGTGACTTTGTTGCGCGATGCATTACCTGAAATTGGTGAAGACGCCTACAATATCGTGATTTTTAGATTGGCCAGCAATGGCTACAATGTGATTTTTAATGGTCAGTATGTAGGCGGTTTTGGAGACTATGCTTCCGGTCGAAGCAATTTATGGAACGGCATTTACCGAGTAATCATTCCAAGAGACCTCATCAAGGAGGTTAATACACTCACCATTGAAAATAATAGCCTTTATATGACGGGCTTAACCAGTCATCCCATCTATATCACCAGTACGGAAAAGGCGACGCGTATGATTATGCATTCCAACTGGCTGAACCATAACATGGTCATGATTAGTCTAGGCGTAGGACTGCTGTCCATTGTTTTTCTTTTTGCTCTTTACGGTACAGCCATCAGGCAGCATCCGATCTATCTCTACCTAAGCGTGGCTATTTTTTTTCTAGGGGTTTATTCGATTGATTACAGTACCTCGGAATATCTTATGATTTCCTATGTAACTTATAAAAAATTGATTATGATTGCTTTTTGGGCGGGCACATTTTTTGTGAGTCTTGGTTTACAGAGCATGTTTGATCGGTCCTTACCGGTGGTTGTCAGCGGTATCGGCCTAGCAGGCATTATCATTATGGCAGCTTTGTCACCGGATCTGATTGCTTTTAAAAAAATGTATTCAGTTTGGTACATTTCGCAGGTGATGACAGTGTTAAGTTGGCTGGTCGTCATCATCAAAAATATTCATGAACGGATCGAGTCTCAAGTGTTTTTGAGCGGTTTTGGGATACTTTTCATCTATGGCATCGTGAATATGGTGATGGATATGACTGGGATTTTCTTCTCGATGAATTCCATTGTCATTTATTTGTCTGTATTCTCCATTATGCCACTGCTGATGGTCTATATGGATTTTAATAAAAACAGACAAGAACTGCAGTCAGAGATGCGATTAAAAGAAGCGGCATATGAAAAAGCCATTCGTGACGCGCTTACGGGTGCTTACAACAAACGCCATTTATCTACCGTGCTTGGAGAACGAAAAACGAATTTTTCGATTGCCATGTTCGACTTGGATAATTTTAAAGAAGTTAATGACAACTACGGTCATCAAGGTGGTGACCGAGTCTTGCATTTTATAGTGGATATGCTGATGAATTTTTTGCGGTCTGGTGATATGATTTTCAGATACGGCGGTGATGAGTTCATCGTGATTATGGAGTGTGCCCCTGAGATCATGAGGCAAAGGATGGAAGCCTTTAGGCACTTTGTAGAACACGCTGAGATAAATTACGGCATGTTAACGATTAAAACGACGGTATCCGTAGGTATTTATTATGTTGATGAGGTAATGTCTCGTCAAGAGGTACTTGATGCCGTGGATCAGGCTTTGTATAGAGCTAAAAACAATGGAAAGAACAGGGTATGTGCATGAAAAAGTATGAAAAAATAATCATTCCGCTACTCTGGATAGGGGTATGGACCCTTATTTCCCAAAGGGTCAGCGGATTTTATTTGCCGTCTCCTTATGAAACAGGAAATACGCTTATTGCCTTATTTATAACCAAGGAGACCTATGTCATTATCGGATTAAGCTTGCTACGTGTATTGATTGGCCTGTTTTTTGCTATCGTACTGGGGGTTTCTACGGGTATTATGGCGGGTGTTTTTAACGGTTTCTATCGATTCCTTCAACCGGTATTGGTAGCGATCAAGTCAACACCAGTGGTTTCTTTTATCGTATTGGCCTTAATTTATATGAAATCCAGCTACGTACCGAGCTTTTGTGGTGCCTTGCTTTGTTATCCGGTGATTTACTACAATGTGATCGAAGGCTACAGAACAGTGGATACCCAGCTTATCAACATGTCCAAAGTTTATCATGTGCCGATGAAGCGCCAATTGATGAAGCTGTATTTGCCGAGTATGGCACCTTATATCTTTGCTGGCGTGCTTACCAGCATCGGTATCGCCTGGAAGGGTACGATTGCCGCGGAAGTCATTAGTGTGTTGAATCATTCCATTGGCTATGAAATATACAACGGTAAAATCTATTTGGATACAGCGGCAGTGTTTGCATGGACGATTATCATCATCGCCTGTAGCTTGACGATTGAGAAATCAACAAAGCACATCATTGCTAAAAACAAATACTACGAACGATTTAAGGTGATTTAATGATCGAGTTGAGGAATGTGACAAAAGCTTTTGATGAAATGGTTATTATGGATCATTTTCATTTAACTTTTAATATGCAGGAAGTGACTTGTCTATTAGGGCCATCAGGCTGTGGAAAATCCACTATTTTAAAGATGCTTTCAGGAATCGATGCGGATTTTACAGGTGAAATCATAGGTATCCAAGATAAAAGGATATCCTTTGTCTTTCAGGAAAGTAGACTTTTGCCTTGGCTTACGGTAAGAGATAATTTGAAATATGTGCTGGAGGACCATGTGCCGGAAAAGTATCTGCAGGCGCGCATCGATTACTTTTTGAACAAAGTGGAACTTGCAGAATGCAAGGATGAATATCCTAATACCCTGAGTGGTGGCATGAAGCAACGTGTTTCGCTGGCGCGGGCATTTGCCATGCCTCATGATGTCCTTTTGTTAGATGAACCCTTTCAAGGGCTGGATAGTGAACTGAAAAATCAACTGATGGCTTTATTGGAACGCTTGATTGAAGAAGATAAAAAAACGGTGATTATGGTTACCCACGATGTGACAGAAGCTATGCGTTTGGCCAATAGGACTGTTTATTTGTCTGGGAGTCCGTTGCAGATAGAGAGAGAGGCATAATTTATGAAAATAAAAAATGAGTGTATTCCTTGCATGGTCAGGCAGGCTGTCGAGGCAGCCGAGTTGATGAGTAACGATAAGGCCATGCAGGAGAGAATGATTAAGGCTGGACTTGATGCCATCAGCAAGATCGATTTTTCTGAGACAGCACCGGAAGTAGCCAGAGGTATACATAATATGGTGAAGAAGATTACAGGTAACCCGGACCCATATAAAGAACTTAAGGATTTTTATAATCGCGTCGCAACAGAATTGGTTGTGGAAATGGCATTGGAGTCAAAAATTTTAGAAAGCAGTAATCCTTTTGATACTGCTTGTAGACTTTCCATTGCAGGCAACATCATTGATTTTGGCGTAGGCATTGACCTAGATAAATCCGATGTGCATCGGTCCCTTCACGAGAGCTTGACATCACCACTTTATGGAACGCCGATTGAGGCGCTTAAGGAAGCGGTTGAAAGGGCAAATCGAATTTTGGTCTTAGCGGATAACTCAGGTGAAATTGTCTTTGACAAACTACTGATGCTTCAATTGCCCATGGAACGCACTACCTACGTGGTCAAAGGTGGTCCGATGGTAAACGATGCGACGATGGAAGATGCCTTAGAAGTAGGGATGACTGATTTGGTCAGAGTCATTGATACAGGTGAAGCGGTTCAGGGTACTATTTTGAAAGATTGCTCGGAAGCCTTTATCGCTGAATTTGAAGCGGCAGATTTGATTCTCAGCAAGGGTCAGGCAAACTATGAAACACTCAGTGATTTGAACGATCCTCGAATTTTTTATTTGCTCCGTGCCAAGTGCAAATCTATTGCGGAAGATATCGGTTGCATAAAGGGGAGTTTTGTCATCACACAGAAATTGGATGCATAAAAAAAGCGGTCCGGCGTAAAATTTACGCATTGACCGCTTTTTTTATGGGATTACTGATTACTTTGTAGTTGCGACTGCCTTCATAGCAGCTTGGTGCATGATGTATTTATTAGGTGAAGCAGTGCCCATAGGATGGGTACCGTAATTATAGTTGTATAAATCGTAAGCCGTACCTTTGTTTTGTATGACTACACCGAGAGTGTTGATCATTTCAGCAACCTCTTTATCACCGGAAATTTGTGCGCCGATCAGGGTCAGATCCTTTTTATCAAAGAAGAAGATGCCATCTGCTACTACTGTATTTGGAAGTGTTTCTGGATGCTTATTGCCTGCAGAAACTGAAATTTCGATCAGGTCATAGCCAGCTGCTTCGCACTGTTGCTTGGTCATACCAGTTGCGGCAAAGTGTTTGCCGTCGATTGCAGTGGAAAAGAGATTCATAATGCCGGAATCGGCTGTTTTTGCATGGGCGTCAAATAGATTCAGTGCTGCAGTTCGACCTTCCTTTGCAGCAACAGAAGCCAATCGCACATTGCTTGCCTGTCCGTTAAATATGTCTATTTTTGATGCACAATCTCCTATAGCATAGATATGCTCATTGGATGTCTGCTGGTATTTGTTTACTTTAATAGATTTCTTTTCGTCAAGTTCTAGTTCGGCAGATGTGGCAAGCGAAACGTTTGGATAGGCGCCAATCGCCATGAATACCAAGTCGACATCTAAGATATGGCCATCACCTAGTAGAACCTGATCTACCTTGCCAGAACCTTTGAATTCTTTCACACCGACGCCGGTAAGTACCTTGATACCATGCTTTTTCAGTGAATCTTCTATCTCTATAGAATATTTAGGTTCAAAAGCGACATTCAGGCAGTGTGGTGCCAACTCGATTAGTGTAATCGCTTTGTTGCCTAATTTATTGATTTCATCTGCTAATTCTACACCAATGAAGCCGCCTCCAACAATAGCGATAGAAGATGCCTTTTCTACGATGTTTCGCATGGCAACTACCTTGTCCAAATCCTTTTCAATCGTATATATGCCCTCTAGTTCTTTGCCGGGAAATGGTGGAAAGACAGGTAAAGAGCCTGTTGCAAGCACTAATTTATCATATTGGAACTGCTGGTTGGACTTGGTGTGCACGATCTTGTTTTCTGAATCAATGGCTATAACATCGTCAATAATCATTTTTACACCTTTATTGATCAAGGCATCGTCACCAGATTGGTTTTTATTAGGGTCATCAAGTGTACCAAAAGCGTAAGGGATACCACACGGCACTGGACCTCTGGCGTTGCTTCTGATGAGCGTATACTCTGTATTCTTATGTAAATTCAAAGCAGAACCTAGAAAACCTTTTGCAGCGACACCGCCGCCAATAACAACAACTTTTTTCATTTTTGCCTCCTTAAAAATCGGGTAATTTTTAGATGTACCCCCATCGCACAGGGGACTGGTACAATAGTACATCCATTGAGTTTAAATGTCAAATGTTTTTTTGGCAAATGCCATTAATTGAATTTGTTCTAAATCGACGAAAAGCAGTAAAATAGCGCATAGTTTGCTGATAATAATTATCAATAGACTTGACAAACAGTCGGAGCTTGTTATAATTAAAAGTGGCATATGCCAAAACTATATTATCGGATTGTTAAAAGGACGTGGAAGTGATGGAAAACGTACAAAGGTATGAGGAGATTCTGCGCATATTCGAAGACAAGGACATTCGTATGACGTCTACGCGCAAAGCGGTCGTTGATGTTTTTATAAATCATGGCGGTCATATGAATGCGGAAGAAGTCTATAGGAGAACTGAAAGTGAGAAAATAGGCTTGGCGACGGTTTATAGAACGATTGAGATTTTAAAAGCCAATGGCATCATCAAGGAATTATTTGTAAATGGTGAGCGCCTTTTTGAGCTGGGGGCTAGGGATAATAGCCGTTTTCATATCCATTTCTCATGTAATCGGTGTGGACGTCTTGAAGAATATAATGGGGCATTGCTGTTGAATCATCTGGTCAATTTGAAAAGAATTGTAGAAAGAGACTGGGAAAATGAAGTGGAGGATATGAGGATCGTGTTGCAAGGGACTTGTAAAACTTGCTTAGAAGAAAGATAATACGTATTTAAAATGGCGACCCAAAGGGTCGCCATAATTAATTATGCCATTATTTCCTTAATTGCCTTGATGGCAATGTTGATCTCTTCTTCTGTGGTAAAGGATGAAAAACTGAAACGCACCGTACCTTGAGGGAAAGTTTCAAGGGCTTTGTGTGCAGAGGGTGCACAGTGCATGCCGACACGCGTTGCGATGCCGTAGTTTTGCTCGAGCATCCAGCTGATTTCTGCATTGTCTCTAGGCGAGAAATCTAGGGATACAACGGCCGTACGACGGTTGATATCTTGTGTGCCTACAATTCTAAGGTCGGCTAAATCCTTGATGCCCTCTATGAATTGTAATGTCCTTTGATGCTCAATATCTCTGATTTTTTCAATGCCAGTTTCCGACAAATAAGAAAGAGCGGCGTGTAAACCGAAAAGTCCCACTGTATTCGGGGTGCCCGATTCATATTTATCTGGTAGGTACATAGGCTGTTCTTCGGAATCCGATTTACTGCCCGTTCCCCCTTCGATAAATGGTGGAATTTCATTGGCTAGTGCATCGTGAATTAAGAATCCGCCAGTGCCCTGAGGGCCGAGAAGTCCTTTGTGGCCTGTGAAAGCGAAGGCATCTGCATTGAAACGCGCCATGTCTATATCGACAAGGCCAGCTGTTTGAGCGCCATCGATGATGAAGAAAAGCTTATGTTTTTTGGCGATCTTTCCGACTGCCTCTAAATCGAGAATGGTACCGCATACGTTGGACGCATGGGTCATCACGATTGCTTTTGTATTTGCTTTAATCAGTGGTTCGATAGAGTCTATTACAAGATGTCCCTCAATATCGCAGGCAGCTTTATCAAAGCTGACGCCTTGTGAAGCTAGGGATGTGAGTGGACGCATGACTGCATTGTGTTCCAGTGGTGAAACGATGACATGGTCGCCGTCTTTTAACAAGCCCTTTAACATCACATTCATACTTTCCGTAATGTTTTTAGTGAAAATGACGTTGCTGGTCGTTGGAAAATTAAAGAGTTTGCAAAGCATCTCACGTGTTTCTTCTATAATTCGCTGTGCTTGAAATGCATTTTCATAGGCACCACGACCTACATTGGTACCAATTTTTTCTATGTAGTTACACATGGCTTCAGAAACTTTCGGCGCTTTTGGGAAAGATGTGGCGCCATTGTCCATATAAATTTTGTTCATAATAAAACCTCCATGTAATATATCTTTGTGTAATACTTACTTATATAATAAGTATACTTAAAAACGGTTTTTCTGCATATGCCAAAAACTATAGAAATAACTCATAGTATTTAGTTTACTATAAAAAAACTCAATTGGGAACTGTGAGGTATCTCACGTATAATAAAAACGCCTAAGACAAGAAAAAACTAAAGGGGGCGTTATTTTTGGAAAACAAAAAAGGTATTATTATCGCGGGTGCAGTCATCGGACTTATGTCGGCGTTGCTCGTAAAAATGGGTAACCCAGCAAACATGGGCGTTTGTATCGCATGTTTCATCCGCGACATTGCAGGTGCGCTCGGTATGCATCGTGCAGCGGTAGTTCAGTACATTAGACCAGAGGTAATCGGTATTGTACTGGGATCGTTTATTATGTCTATTGGATTCAAAGAATTCAAAAGTACAGGTGGTTCGTCACCATTCACAAGATTTTTCCTAGGAGCGCTTGTTATGATCGGTGCGCTGATTTTCCTAGGCTGTCCGCTTAGAATGGTTCTAAGAATGGCTGGCGGTGACTTGAACGCAATCGTAGGTTTAGCAGGTTTTGCAGTTGGAATCGTAATCGGGATCTTCTTCCTTAACAAAGGGTTTTCGCTTAAGAGAAGTTACACCCAATCACCGATTGATGGTTATGTATTCCCAGGTGCTATGGTAGGCTTATTGGTATTGCTTTTAGTGGCACCTGCATTCATTTTCTTCAGCGAAAGCGGTCCGGGTTCTATGGCGGCACCGGTTATGTTATCTTTGGGTGTTGGCCTAATCGCTGGTGCATTAGCGCAACGTACACGCCTTTGTATGGTTGGTGGTATCAGAGACGTAGTAATGTTCAAAGATACATATCTTATTTCAGGATTTTTAGCGCTATTTGTAGCAGCACTTGTAGGCAACATGGCATTTGGTAGCTTTTCGCTAGGTTTCGAAGGTCAACCGATTGCCCATAGCGACGCATTGTGGAACTTCTTAGGTATGACACTTGCGGGATGGGGTAGCGTACTTTTAGGTGGTTGTCCATTACGTCAGTTGATTTTAGCGGGCGAAGGTAGTTCTGATTCAGCGGTTGCCGTAGCGGGTATGCTTGTAGGGGCAGCTTTTGCTCATAACTTTGGCCTAGCAGCAAGTCCAAATGGCGTACCAGCAAACGGTAAAGTCGCTGCAATGATCTTATTTGCAGTGGTAGCGATTATTTCTGTAGTGAACTCAGATTTACTACAAGCTAGTGATGTGAAGAAAGGAGCTGCTCAAAATGCTTAATGTGGATGCAAGAGGCATGTCTTGTCCTCAACCGGTACTGATGGTAAAAAAAGCGATCGCTTCAGGCGGCAGCGCACTAGAAGTCGTTGTTGACAACAATACAGCGAAAAACAATGTGCAAAGATTCTTGAAAAACAATGGTTTTACATCGATTGAAATTAAAGAAGAAGGTGAAAACATCACATTGAAAGCATCTAAATAGGTGGTGACGATGAGATTAATTACATTTTTCACCCAAGCGGGTGCCATCCGATATGAGAAACAGCTCAGGGTACTGGGCGGTGAAGCGAAGCTAAAGCCGGTACCGCGTCAACTGAGTTCCAGTTGTGGACTTTGTCTGGAGACGTCATTTGAAGCATTGGACAGAATTGCTTCTGACGAGATCGACAGTATCTACAGAGTGACATCCGATGGATTTGAATTAGAATGGAAAAGTGAAGAGTAAATGAGAAGGCCGGAAAAAATCCGGTCTTTTTTTTCTCTTTTTTCTCACCAACAATATAAAAAATTTATGATATAATTAAATTAACTGAAAATTACTACAATTTTATATCAAATCTATTTTGGGGGTGGCGTTTTGAACATACGGCATAAGCTGGTGGGCATGCTCGCACTAATGATTATCGTACCATTACTCATTATGGGAGCTACGTCTTATATCAAAGCATCTACATTATTAAAGGAAAGTTACATTGAATCAAGCAGACTATTAAACGAAGAAATTTCCGCAGAAATCGACAGAGAATTTTCAGGCTACCTTAATGGCGTGAGGATGTTGGCTGGCAGCTATGATGCCCGTACATTGATCAGTAATTCAGAAAATGCGACAAGTCTGATGAATGCTATGGAGTTGTATGTTGAAAATTACCCGAATGCCTTCCAAGCGTACGTGGGAACCAACGATGGTGAAATCCGCATTTTTCCAAAACATGTTTTTGAAAGCTCTTATGATCCACGTCAACGGGCTTGGTATCAGTTAGCTAAGACCAAAGAAGAAGCAGGTTGGACGTCTATGTACCAAGACGCTGTAACGGGCAATTGGTCGATTTCGGGAACGGCGCCTATCTTTGATTACAATAAGAAGTTCATCGGCGCTTTGGCGACGAGTCTGGATTTGGCTGCCATTTCTCAGGATATTGGAGAACGCAGAATTGGGAATTCTGGTTATGTGTTTATCGTCGATACCACAGGACTTGTCATTGCACATCCGAATCCAGAAAACGTTGGTATCTTTATGCCGATTCCTGCAATCCAAGAGGAAATTGCCAAGGGGCAGGAAAGTGGCTATTTGGACTATAGTATGGCAGATGAAAATGGGAAAAACGTCGACAAGTTTGCCGTTTATAAATTCATACCGGAAATGGGCTGGTATGTCATGACTTCTATTAATCATGACGAAATCAGTGGCTTAACAAGTGCTTTATTGAAACAAGCGGGCCTCATCGGTCTGATTACTTTAGTGATTGCTGGTCTTATTGCAATGGCCTTCTCTGGCAGCATTACCAAACCAATCGAAAAACTTGTGAACAGTATGAAGCAAGTGGAATCTGGTGATATGACCGTTCAATCGGATATTCATAGTAAAGATGAATTGGGTGTTTTGGCACTCAGTTTCAACCATATGGTGGCCAACGTCAGAGGCTTAATCAGCAGTGCAGCAGAAGTTTCCTTAGAAGTTTCGGATGCGTCTCAAAATCTGGCTGGCAGTGCTGAAGAAGTAAATGCCTCATCAGAAGAAGTGACTGAAACCGTAGAGGAAATCGCAAAAGGCGCATCAGAACAGGCCAACGACTCTCAAAATGCGGTAATTTTAGCGAATCAGCTGGACGGCAAATTTGCACAGCTGGGCAAGCGTTCTTCTGAAATTTCAGAGAGCACCAGCGCCGCTCAAAGCACTAATGAAAAAGGTTTGGGTGTCTTATCAGATTTGAAGCAAAAGACGGATGAAAACAACAACTCATCTCATAAGATTGCAGACGCCATTCAAGAACTGGAACAAAAATCACGGGATATCGGCAGCATTCTTGAGAGTATCACGTCGATTGCAGAGCAGACCAATCTGTTGGCACTGAATGCTTCTATTGAAGCAGCCCGTGCTGGTGAACACGGCCGCGGCTTCGCTGTTGTTGCAGATGAAATCAGAAAGCTGGCCGAAGAATCTGGAAAATCCGCAGAGCGTATCGGCAGTATTGTCAGGATGATTCAAAAGCAGACGGGAGAAACCGTCCTCATCATGGATGAGTTCAAGGCCAACTCTACCAGTCAATATGAAGCGGTTGAGGAAATGGACCGAAGCTTCACTGAAATTTCTTCCTCTGTTTCGGCAGTCAGTTACCAAATGGCAGAAGTGGATGCCTATATTAATGAAATGATTCAAGATAAAGACGCCATCATTGAGGCGATCAGCAATATTTCAGCGGTTTCAGAGGAGACTGCGGCAGCAAGCGAAGAAGTGAGTGCATCCATGGAACAGCAGAATGCAGCGATTGAAACAGTTGCGTCGGCGGCAGAGCACCTCAATGCACTCTCCATAAAGCTCAGTGAGAACATCAAAAAATTCAAAATCTAAAAGGAGAAGCCTATGTATCAATTATTATCGGCAAGACGGAGTGTCAGAAAATATACAGACAGACTTGTCAGTGAGGATCAGGTGGATCAACTCATTCGATCAATTTTGCGGTCACCGTCTGGAAACAACATCAACCCTTGGGAAGTGATCTATCTTGACGACCTAGCACTGGTTGAAAGCCTAGCCGATGCCAAGGCAAACGGTGCCAAGTTTTTGAAGGGTGCTAAGCAGTGTCTAGTCGTTCTTGCAGATGAAACAAAAACCGATGTTTGGATCGAAGACGCGTCCATTGCTATGACCATCGGTCATTTGGTAGCGGCAGACTTAGGACTCGGTTCTTGCTGGATTCAAATCCGTGAGCGTAAAACCGCATCCGGGGAGTCATCAGAAGCTTTTGTGCGTCGTCTCCTAAGCATACCGGAGCACATGCGTGTTTTGGCGCTATTGGCCTTTGGCTATCCTGACGAAGAAAAATCAGGGCACCCAGAGGAGAAACTGCAAAAAGAAAAAATCTATAAGAACGGCTATGCGAATAGATATTATAAATAGGAATAGAAGGAAAAATTTGTTATCGAAAGAATTTTGAGCTAAAGTAAAAAAAATATTAAGTAGAGTGAGATGTTTTCCATAATAAAGAGACCTAATCGGTCTCTTTATTTTATTATTTAAGATTATTGTCAATTGACATATTTTTTTAGTAGCGTATTATCAGAGAGTGAATATACAAATTATGTTCATATATAGAAATATATAGAAATGTTTTAGGGGGCAAATTTGTTCGGGGAATGTTTGTTAACTTAATGGTTGAGCAAAAAATACATATTGTGAGGTGTATGATGAAATCACTGACTGCAAACGTCCAAACAGAACAGAGTAGGGTGTATGGTAGAGATGTTTTAACCGGAAACATGAACCGGTACCAGTTTGAAAAGAATATTTTAAGGATGACCCATGAGAATAGAAGATTTACCATCATACTACTCTCTATAGATAAATTTGGCGTCATCAATGAATTTTATGGTCATCATTGTGGCGACCAGATTCTTAAAATCATCGGCGTGAGCCTGGTCAGTCTGGAGCGCATGCTGGTCTATCGCTTCAGCGGCAGCCAGTTTGGTATCATTACCAGTCTGACGGATGAGTCGGCAGTGTATGAAAAGGTGGAGGAAATCAGGAATTGCATTGAAAGGGAAGGACGCATTAGCGGCGTCAGGGTATCCTTGACCGTCAGTGCGGCTATTGTCCCATCGGGTGAAGGCTTATCGGTGGATGCCTATTACAGCCGCATGAATACCACACTGCGTTATGCAAGGAAAAAGGGTGTTAATAGCACACTGGTTTACAACGATTTCTTTGAAAAACAACTGTCGCGGGAAGTAGAGCTTGAAATGGCGGTTCAAAAGGCTATAGATCACGATGAGTTTGATCTCTTCTTTCAGCCGATTTATAGGTTGGATAGCAAGAAAACTTGGGCCTTTGAAGTGCTGCTGAGATGGCAAAAATCAAAAGAGCATCATATGGATATCGGCCAAATGATCGCTTATGCTGAGCAGTGTAGTTTAATAGGCGATTTGGACCGATTGGTAATCGAGAAGGTCTTCAAGACGATTGCAAACCATAGGCGGACTTTCGAGGCTCAGGTGACTTGCATCAACATTTCACCCCAGTCTTTTCTTTCGGATCGCTTCTTCATGTACTTCTTTGAACAGGCAGGGACTTATGACATCGATTTGAAAAAGATCGAACTGGAAATCACGGAGCATTCTATGATTTACGATATGAAAAAATCCAAACGGATGATGGATGCCTATAAGAAACTGGGCGTCAAATTCGCACTGGATGATTTTGGCACCAAGTATTCATCCATCAATTACATAAAAGAACTGCCCTTTGACGTATTGAAAATCGACAAATCCTACGTGGATTCCATTTGCAGTGACAGCATCTCTAAATCCATCGTCAAGATGATCCTCGGCCTTTGCAATGAATTGAACCTCGTAAGCATTGCGGAGGGTATAGAAGAAGATAATCAGGATGCACTGCTTAGGGAGATGGGATGCACCTTGGGACAGGGCTATCTGGTTTCTAAGCCACAACCGCTCGCAGTCATTCTTGCCAAGTCGGTACAGTAAGTGTTATACTTGTTGAGAATCTTTATCAACAAGGAGGCGGCATGAATATAGATTTTCATTTATTCGTAGACAATTTTGTTTCTGCGATTGAAGCAAAAGACAGCTATACAGCAGGACATTCAGATCGTGTTGCGGAAATATCCTTGCTATTATCCCAAAAGCTGCAACTCGATGACGACTTGTGTTTTCAAATACATATGGCGGCACATCTGCACGATATTGGCAAAATAGGTATACCGGATGGCATCTTACTGAAAACGGGACGTCTTACCTCGCCGGAATTCGAAGTGATGAAAAGCCACTCGGAAGTTGGTTTTAACATTCTAAAGAACAATCCCGGTTTGAAGCAAATATCGAAGATGATTCTCCACCACCATGAACGCTATGATGGCACTGGTTATCCCGATGGAATTTCCGGTCGGGAAATTCCACTTGGCGCACGCATTATTGCCATTTGCGATGCTTTCGATGCGATGGTGACCCGAAGAACCTACAAGGACAAAATCACTCTAAGCGCAGCAAAAGAAGAGATCATCAAACAAAAGCACAAGCAATTCGATCCGGATATTGCGGATACTTTCATAGAATTATTAAATGATACAGTCACTTTGGAAGATATCCACCAAATCATCAGTAAATCGGCCACATCGTAAAGATGGGCCGATTTTTTCGTTGTATTTATGTAAATTTCATGTTAACAATTTGTTCATATTTCTGTGAGAATTCGGTGAAGTGGAGGGATTATGATTAGTGTATCAAATAGATGAGGAGGCATTACGATGAATACAAACACACCTTATAGAATGGAAATGAAATACATGATCGATCCTCAAACCGCTACGGTTATCAGTCGTCGACTCGGCATGTGTTGTACATATGATAAAAATGCTGATGAGAATGGCTTTTATAAAGTAACAAGTCTTTATTTCGATGATTTTAATAACAGCTACTTGAACGACAACATCATGGGCGAGATGAAGAGAAAGAAATACCGTATTCGAATCTATAACGGTAACGACGGCTTCATAAGACTTGAGAAAAAAATCAAGCACAACCAAGGTGGTAAGAAAGA
>JAFGTX010000205.1 GCA_016938815.1 Clostridia bacterium
ATTATTAGTGTTAGGAATATAAACAAATGGAAGGAGGCGCCTTATGTCAGCTGGTGCAGTTCAAATTTTAACCTTAATTCCTATGTTTGCAGTTTTTTATTTCTTGTTGATCAGACCTCAACAAAAGAAAGCCAAGAAACTTCAAGCCATGAGAGATAACCTAGATGTAGGCAACAAAATTACAACAATCGGAGGGATTGTGGGTAAAATTACATCAATTAAGGAAGATGACATTGATGTGAATGTCAACGGAACAAGTCTTACTTTTAAAAAATGGGCAATTGCTTCCGTAGATGTAGATTAATCAATTGATTTTGTTTACTTTGCAGAGTAATAGTGCTATAATTTAGTGTGAAATTATTTTGAGGAGGAACAGTATGAAGCACATTAAGACACTAAATGGCGCAACTTTAAAGGAAAGTGCATGTAAAGGCGGATGTGGAGAATGTCAAACTTCTTGTCAATCTGCTTGTAAAACTTCTTGTACAGTTGCTAACCAAGAATGTGAAAACAAGTAAAAAACAGTTACAATATTAAGCAGCGATACGCTGCTTTTTCTATGTTATTTCAGGAGTGATTAAAATGGTTCATAAGTTTAAGCAGAAAGACTTAAACATCGTAGTGGATGTCAATAGTGGTGCGATACACGTTGTTGACGATATTGTTTATGAGTGTTTAGAATATTACGAGAATTTTTCGAAAGAAGAGATTGTTGATAAGTTATCATCTGAATACGACAAAAACAAGGTTATGGAAGCCCTTGATGAAATAGACGAACTGAAAGAAGCGGGCGTACTGTTCGCTGAAGATACGTATATTAAGGACTTGAATTTGGATGCAACAGAACCGGTCATTAAGGCTATGTGTTTGCACGTCGCTCATGACTGTAATCTGAGATGTGCTTATTGTTTTGCATCTCAAGGGGATTACGAGAGCTGTCGTAGTCTTATGGATGTTGAGACCGGAAAAAAAGCATTGAAATATTTGGTGGAAAACTCAGGTTCTCGTAGAAATCTGGAAGTGGATTTCTTCGGTGGTGAGCCTCTGATGAACTTCGACGTCTGCAAGGAACTTGTAACGTATGGGCGTTCATTGGAAAAGGAATACAACAAGTTGTTCAGGTTTACCATGACGACGAATTGCGTTTTGTTAAATGAAGAGAACATGAGTTATATCAACGAACATATGGACAATGTCGTTCTAAGCTTAGACGGCAGAAAGGAAGTCAACGATAAAATGCGTTTTAGAGTTGATGGTTCTGGGTCTTATGATTCGATTGTACCAAATATCAAAAAGATGGTGGAGAAGCGTGGCAAGGGCACGTATTATGTGAGAGGCACCTTCACAAAATTCAATACGGATTTTGCAGCGGATGTTTTACACTTTGCGGAGTTAGGATTTCCTTCGACTTCAATAGAACCGGTTGTGGCGGAACCACACCATGACTATGCGCTAGATGATAGCGATTTACCGACGGTATTTGAGCAATATGAATTGTTGGCAGAAGAGTTGATCAAGAGAAAAGGCACCGACCAATCGTTTGACTTTTTCCATTTTACGGTTGATCTGACACAGGGACCGTGTGTGGTAAAACGTCTTAGAGGTTGTGGTGCTGGTGCAGAATATATTTCAGTAACACCTGAGGGCGATATTTACCCGTGTCATCAGTTTGTAGGTAATGAGAGTTTCAAGATTGGTCATGTTGATACTGGTATAGAGAACAGAGACCTGAGCATGCATTTCAAAAAGGCAAATGTACTTAGTAAAGCTTCTTGCCAGGAATGCTGGGCGAAGTTCTATTGCAGCGGCGGGTGTCATGCCAATGCACATAACTTCAACAACGATATTTTCAAGCCATATGAGTTGGGTTGTGAAATGGAAAGAAAGAGACTGGAGTGTTCACTATACATTCAAGCCAAATTAATGTTGGAGCAGTCAAATGATTAGAGTATTTCAAGACAATAGACCAAACATGGATGAGACCAGTCGTGTCGCTGAATCTGCGGACGTTATTGGTAAAGTCACTTTGAAAGCAGGCGCAAACATATGGTATGGTGCGGTTTTGAGAGGTGACAGTGACTCTATCATGATTGGGAAAAATACCAATATTCAAGATAACGCAGTCGTACATGTCGATGCTGGTATGCCAACTTTTATTGGTGATGGTGTTACCGTTGGGCATGGTGCGATCGTTCACGGTTGCACGGTATCAGACAATGTTTTGATAGGCATGGGCTCTATTATTTTGGATGGCGCAGTTATTGAAGAGAATGTCATTATCGGGGCAGGCGCCCTAGTACCACCAGGTAAGCGTATCCCATCAGGTTCACTGGTTGTGGGTTCGCCGGGTAAAGTGGTCCGAGCGTTAACGGATAATGAAATAGAAAACATCAAAAGATCAGCTTTACATTATGTAGAGTTGGCAGAAAAATCTTTTTAATGGGGGTTTAGAAAATGGCAGGCAGAAAAGGACTATTTTTTATTATTACAGTTCTTATTGCATTGGTAGCCTATACAGCAATGTTCGGCGTTACTGTAGGCACTAATACAATCGGTGATGTAGGCAACACGATTAATTTAGGTCTCGATATTGAGGGTGGCGTAGTTGTTGTTTTCGAAGCGGAAACTGAATTGGCTGGTACTGACCTTGATGAACTTATGACACAGACGATTGAAGTTATTTCACGTCGTGTTAATGCGATGGGCCTTACAGAACCAAACATCACAAAGCAAGGCGATAAGCGTATTAGAATTGAGTTGCCTGGTGTAAGCGATGCGCAAGAGGCGCTAGCAATCATTGGTAAAACGGCTCAACTTGAATTTAGATTAGTGGATGATGGTGAATATGCCTTGTCGGGTATGACGACAGATATGTTCAAAAGTAGCTTTATCGTTGGCGGTGAGAGTGTAGAAAAGGCCTTCACGTCACTTGACGATAAGGGTCAGTATGGCGTTTCTTTAGAATTTGACTCAGACGGTGCTAAAGCATTTGCTGATGGTACTCAAGAAGCTTTTGTTACGAAAAACGTGGGAACGGCTAGACAAATTGCCATCGTTTTAGATGGTGAGGTTATTTCTGCACCAATACCAAGTACTGTAATTAGCGACGGTAGAGCACAGATTACAGGCTCATTCACATTAGATGAAGCAGGTTTATTGGCATCTCTCATCAGAGGTGGTGCACTTCCTGCAGAACTTAACGAAGTACAAACTTCCGTCATCGGACCGACACTGGGCTTAGATGCGCTTAAATCAAGTGTGAATGCCGCTAAAATCGGTTTGGCGTTAGTTGTTTTATTCATGATTGGTTACTACAGATTACCAGGTCTAGTGGCTTCATTAGCTTTGGTATTGTACTCAAGTATTGTTTTATTGATCATGGTTTATTTCAACGCAACATTGACATTACCTGGCGTTGCCGGTATCGTACTGGGCGTCGGTATGGCAGTTGATGCCAACGTTATTATCTTTGAACGTTTAAAGGAAGAGCTTAAAAATGGTAAGACATTGCGCGCTTCTTTAGATTCAGGCTTCAAGAGAGCCTTAAGAACGATTATGGATGCCAACGTAACTACTTTCATTGCAGCGATTGTTCTTTATAACTTTGGTGAAGGTCCAATTCAAGGATTTGCTGTTACGTTGATGATTGGTATTATTACAAGTATGTTTACTGCAATTGTTGTTACAAAGTCGATGTTAAAATCACTTTCTGATTTTAAAGGACTTAACAACAAAAAGTTCTACGGTGCATAGTGGGGGGCGAAAAGATGAAAATAGCAGAAAGATTTAAACTATGGATATGTATTTCATTGGTTATCATTGTTGCAGGCTTTGGTTTAGCAGCTGTTAACGGTTTCAATCTTGGCATCGACTTCACAGGTGGAACGATGATGCAAATCAATTTGAACCAAGCGTCTGTACCGGTAGATGAAGTACAAGAATTAATTAAAGATTTTAACTTAGATGCAGAGATCGTGCATGCAGGTTCCAATAAAGAAGAAGTCATTATAAAAACAAGTCAATCGTTATCAAATGCAGATCGTGTTGAGATTTTCAATAAATTTGTTGAAGCTTATGGCTTAGAGAATGATGATTTCAGAGGTGCTGAACAATTCGGACCAAGTGTTGGTTCTGAGTTACAACAGAAAGCCTTGATGTCAATCTTGATTGCTTCAATCGGTATGTTGATTTACATCTCATTCAGATTTGAAGTGGTTTATGGTGTGACGGCGATTATTGCGTTAATTCATGACGTATTGATTTTACTTGCGGTATACTCGTTATTCAATATTCCAGTGAACTCGTCGTTTATCGCAGCTGTACTTACGATTGTAGGTTACTCAATCAACGATACCATTGTTGTATTTGACCGTGTAAGAGAAAACGTTAAGTTGATGAAACGTGCGTCTTTCAACGATATTGCAAATACAAGTTTGCTACAGACTTTCTCACGTTCAATCAATACATCTTTAACGACACTTCTTGTAATTGGTGCACTTTACTTCTTGGGTGTTGAGTCGATTAAAGAATTTGCTTTGCCTTTGATGGCAGGTATCATTACCGGAACGTATTCTTCAATTTTCATTGCGAGTCCATTATGGGCTGCGATTAAGACATACAAACGCAGTAAAGAACATTATTCAAAAGCATAATTTAATGCCACCCAATGGGTGGCATTTATTTTGATATGAAAGTAAAATATGGTAGAATGAATGTGAGACTATTCTAAGGAGTGAAGATATGCAAGTGACATTAATTATATCCCTTATATTTGCCATCTTTATCGCCTTGTTTGCGGCGATGAATGGTGGAGAAGTGACTATTAATTTGTTCTTTTGGAAATTGGAAAACGTATCACAGGCTATGGTTATTTTAGGTAGTGCAGCAGTGGGTGCGATTCTTGTATATTTATCTGGCACCATGCACCGACTCAAGTCAGGAAAACGTGTCCGTGATTTGGAAAAGAAAGTGACATCATTAGAAAAGGAACTGGCTAATGCAACGAAAGTAGAACCTATTCCAGTTGAAACAGCGAAAAAAGATGTTATACCTTCTGCGGAAGAAAATAATGCGGAAGCATAAAGTGGTGACGTGATGATATTTCATAAAAGCAGATGGCATAAAAAGAATATGACTTTTGAAAACTCCTCTAAGCTTGCTGAGGAGTTTCATATTTCTAAGAAAATAATAGATATCCTACAACAGCGGGGCATCAGTACAAAAGAAACCTTATCTAAGTTTCTATATCCGGAACTGAAGGATTTATATGATCCTTTTCTCTTGAAGGATATGGACGTTTTGGTAGGCTTGCTAAGGCAGCTTAAGGCTGAAAATGGCAAGTTATTTATCTATGGTGATTATGATGTCGATGGGATTACCTCGATTTCTATTCTATACAACTATTTGAAGAGTGAGGGCTATGATGTCCATTACTACATTCCTAACCGATTTGACGAAGGTTATGGACTGAACATAGGGGCACTTGACGTCATGAAATCAGCAGGTGCTACATTGGTGGTGACGGTGGATTGTGGTATTACTTCTGTGGTAGAGGCGGCACATGCCGCTGAAATCGGCCTGCCGCTTTTTATCACCGACCATCACGAGTGTCAAGAAGCCTTGCCGTCATGCCTAGGGATCATCAATCCTAAACAGCATGACTGTACTTATCCTTTCGAGATGCTGGCTGGTGCTGGCATTGCATTAAAAATTGTTCAGGCGTTGGCAGGGGATGATTTTGAAAAAATCGGACTGCCTTATCTTGAAATTTCTGCTATTGGCACGATTGCAGATGTAGCACCCTTAGTGGATGAAAATCGAATCATAGCCAAATACGGCCTGAAATCACTGGAAGGAACTCGTAATATTGGTTTGAGGGCCTTACTCATAAAGACGGATTTAGTGGATAAGGAATTAAATAGCGGTCATATTGGATTTGGGATCGGACCGAGATTAAACGCAGCGGGACGTGTCGATTCAGCAGATCTTGGCGTCAAACTGCTGACCACCACCGTTTTGAGGGAAGCAGAGATGATTGCGGAAGAACTGGACGATTTGAACAGGAAGAGACAGGAGATGGAGCAATCTATCATCGAGGCCTGTATTGACCAGATAGAGACCGGACGACTGTATCAAGACCGTATTCTGGTTTTATGTGGACAGGGTTGGCATACAGGTGTCATCGGTATCGTTGCTTCAAGGATTTCTGAACGATACTATAAGCCGACGGTCATCTTGAGTGTGGATGAAGGCATGGCAAAGGGCTCGGCTAGGAGTGTGGGTGACTTCAGCATCTTCGATGCGATGCTGGATTCAAAGCCTCTGTTCCTTAAGTTTGGGGGACACCAAGCTGCAGCAGGGGTTTCCATGTCAGAAGAACATGTGGAGACCTTTAGAAAACGCATCAACCAGTATGCGGATACACATATGACGACTAAGGATTTATATCCTAAAATTACGATTGATATGGCGGTGACTTCAGAGGATATCGCTCATGAATTCGCTGAGACAGTAGAGGATTTAAAGCCTTTTGGCTTGGGAAATCCTAAACCTTGCTTTGAATACAGCGATTTGGAAGTAGATACGATACGCTGGTTAGGCAAAGATCAAAAACATTTGAAGTTGAGTGTCCACGATGGTGCTAGAGTTTATGAATGTATCAAGTTCAATGGATCGGATGAGGACCGGAAAATTAGAAGTGGTGATAAGATTGATGTTGTGTTTACCTTGGACATCAATAAATTCAGAGGGGTCGAGACATTACAATTTGCCCTAAAAGACGTGTTTTTAAAGAACCGTGTGCCTGCTGATTTTGAGGCACGTTTCTTCATTGGACTCATCGACTATTTTGCCAGCCATAATGAAGAAGCTTTGCTAGCAGAGGCAAGCGCGGAGTCCGTGGAAAAGCTGTTTAAAGACTTGGATGACGTGTTAATTAAGGAAGAACCTTTTGTGATCGGGGTTGGTACGATTGACGGTCTGAAAAAACTGGAACAGTATTTTATCGATCAATCCTTCGAGGCTTATGAATGGCATTTCTCAAATGCGACGGGAAGCGACTACCAGATTGTGGTTCATCCGAGCGGAAATGCAGCCAGCGAGACTAAGGGAAAGATCTGCTATGGGTTGGATATGCTCTATGCACACCCGGAAATGACTCATTATGCGACACAGCATAAACGAACTGCCTATAAGGTCTATAGAGAGAAATTGACGGTTCAGCTCAGTACCTTTAAATACCTTTATAAAGAGTTGACGCTACTGAAAACGCCAACGGATTTAAAGATGTTCAGTGACGACATGAATTTGCCGCCCTATATCGTCTATTTAGGGGCAAAGGTATTCGAAGAAAAAGGTCTTATGGATATTAGTTACAAAGACGGGTTCTTGGGTATAGATAAAGTGCACAAAGTGAGTCAAAAGGTTGATTTATTAAGCTCTGAGATTATTAAAAGAATTCAGGGACTTTAGTGCTTTCGCTTTTACTCAGCATGTTTTTTTGGTAGAATAAAGAGACTCAAGATTGTTTGGAGGGTAAAATAGAAAATGGATTATAAATCAAAAATTAGGGTGATTGAGGATTTCCCGAAAGAAGGCATTAGCTTTAAGGACATTACGACTTTATTAAAGGATGGCGACGCGATGCGTGAAGCCATCGATGATTGTATCGACCTAGTGAAGTCGGTGGATTATGATGTGATTGTCAGTCCTGAAGCAAGGGGCTTCATTATAGGCATGCCGGTTTCTTATGCAATGCGTAAGGGATTTGTACCGGTTAGAAAGCCAGGTAAGCTACCGGGAGAAACTTTAAGCTATGAATATGAGCTGGAATACGGTACGGATGTTTTGGAAATTCACAAAGACGCCATTAAACCAGGTACTAAAGTTCTGATTGCTGATGACTTACTAGCAACGGGCGGTACGGTAAAAGCCATTGTGGAAATGGTTCAGCAATTAGGTGGTGAAGTGGTAGGTTACCTTTTTCTTATGGAACTTTCTTTCCTTAATGGTAGAGAAAAATTATCCAATGCACCGGTACACACGTTGATTATGGAATAAGTATTTAAAATTTATTGTCTTTTCAGGTCCACATTAATAAATTTGAAGTTTGAATTCAAAAGTATTGATGTGGACTTTTGTGTAAAATTTATTCGGCTCTTGATGATACAATATAGAAGTTGTATACTAGATATTATACGAATTAGTAAATGGAATAGTCAGAGATAGGTGATTATATGAATCTTGAACAGTACATTACAATAATTGAACGGTATAATCCTAATATAGATACTGCTGAAGTCGTAAGAGCATACAACTATGCGGAACAGGCTCATAGAGGACAGTTTAGGAAATCAGGTGAACCTTACTTCATCCATCCGGTTGAGGTATCGTTGATTCTTGCTGAGCTGGAGATGGATGTCCACACCATTATCGCCAGCTTGCTTCATGATGTGGTTGAAGATACGGATACCACTTGTGAAGAAATCGAAATGCATTTTGGTAAAGATGTGGCACTCCTAGTAGATGGTGTTACTAAACTGGGCAAGATTCATTACGAGAGTAAGGAAGAAAGACAGGCCGAGAACCTTAGGAAAATGCTTTTAGCAATGGCTAAAGATGTTCGGGTAATACTCATCAAACTGGCCGATAGACTCCACAATATGAGAACCCTAAAATTCATGACCGACGCCAAGAAAAAAGAAAAAGCGGCTGAGACGTTGGAGATTTATGCGCCGATTGCACATCGATTAGGTATCTTCCGCGTAAAATGGGAACTCGAGGATTTGGCTTTGCTTTATATGGAGCCTGAAAAATACTATGACTTAGTGAATCGCGTCAATAAAAAGCGTGATCAACGTTTAGATTATATTACAAGTGTTATCGAAAAACTGAGAGATGCCATTGACGAAGTCAATATAAAGTGCGAGATTTATGGACGACCGAAAAACTTCTACAGTATTTATAAGAAGATGTACGTTCAGCATAAAAGCTTCGAAGAAATATATGACCTAACAGCCGTTCGAATCCTTGTGGATTCAGTGAAGGACTGTTATGGTGCCTTAGGTGTCGTGCATACGATGTGGACACCGTTACCGGGCCGATTCAAGGACTATATCGCAACACCTAAGCCCAATATGTACCAATCCCTTCATACTACCTTAATCGGTGATCAAGGGGAGCCTTTTGAGATTCAAATCAGAACCTATGAGATGCATAGAATTGCTGAATACGGTATTGCGGCACACTGGAAATATAAAGAAGGCGAAAATGCGGCTAATAACAGCGCGGATATGGATAGCAAACTTTCCTGGCTTAGACAGATGATGGAGCTTCAAGGAGATTTGAAAGACCCGCAGGAATTTATGGAGTCGTTGAGAATAGATTTATTCAACAATCAGGTATATGTATTTACACCTGATGGTGAAGTTGTAGAATTGCCGGTAGGTTCAACACCGGTAGACTTTGCATATAAAATCCACTCCGCTGTCGGCAATAAGTGTGTGGGTGCAAAGGTCAACAACCGTATTGTCCCCCTAAACTATCAATTGAAAAACGGTCAGTTGATAGAGATTATGACGTCAAAAACGGCTAATGGACCGAGCCGCGACTGGTTGAAGTTCGTTCAGACGACGCAGGCGAAGAACCGTATCAAACATTGGTTCAAGAAAGAACGTCGCGAGGAGAATGTCAGCAACGGTAGAGATATGCTGGAAAGAGATATCAGACGTGCCGGCTACCAACCTTCCCAGCTTTTAAGACCGGAGTGGGTGAAGCCTCTAATCGAACGCTTTAATATGAGCACCATGGATGACATTTATGCAGCGATTGGCTATGGCGGTATTTTGTTGGCACAGGTAACGCCAAAGCTCAAGGACCTTTACAAACAGGAACAACGCGAGCGAGAATTAGCGAAGGAAGCGGCCAGCAATACAACGTCTAACGTTAGCGAGATTCCAAATTTTAAAGAGGATAAACATAGCAAGCGCCAATACTCAAGCGATGGTGTAACCGTTAAGGGTACGGATAATCTCTTGGTTCGATTCGCAAAATGCTGTAACCCAGTACCTGGTGATGAAATTATCGGTTTTATTACGCGTGGTCGTGGCGTTACTATTCACAGAGCCGATTGCAATAATTTCGAAAGAAATGACGATACGCCAAATCGATTTATTGAGGTTGCGTGGAATACAGAAAAAGATCAGACCTTTACAACGGATATTCAAATCATTGCGCCGGATCGTAAAGGGTTATTAGGTGAAGTAACAATTCTCATTGGTGAAGCCAATTTGACGGTGACAGGCGTTAATGCGAAAATCACTAAAAATGGCGTTGCTATTATCAATTTGACGATTGAAATACCAAATATCGATCAATTGGATAAGGTCATCAATAAGATCCGTTCTATGCCAGATGTGATTGAAGTCAAACGGGTGAAAGGATAGCAGAAAATGAGAGCAGTAGTACAGAGAGTAAAAAAATCACAAGTAACAGTCGATGATGCGGTGGTAGGCAAGATATCTTCTGGCCTCATGATTCTTCTTGGTGTAGAAGATGGTGACGCATCTCAAGACGTTGATTATATGGTGGATAAAGTCACTAATCTGAGAATTTTTGAAGACGAAGAAGGAAAAATGAATTGCTCAATCAGAGATGTTGGCGGTGATATACTGGCTGTATCGCAATTTACGCTACTCGGTGATTGCAGAAAGGGCAGAAGACCAAGTTTTGTAAAAGCAGCACGTCCAGAGGCAGCGAATGATTTGTACGAGCTCTTTGTGGCAGGAGTGCGTTCAGAAGGCATTACTGTAGAAACAGGCATCTTCCAGGCAGAAATGTTGGTGGATATTGCTAACGATGGTCCTGTGACCTTGCTCCTGGACTCAAAAAAGCAGTTTTAATAAGGGAGGCACCATGATTTTAAAGAGACTACAGGTTGGTGTTTACGCAGCCAACTGTTATATCATTGCAGACGAAGAAGCACAGGAAGGCATTATTGTTGATCCAGGCGGTGATTCTGAAAAGATTTATCAATTGACAAACAGCATGGGTATCAAGATTAAAGAGATTGTTTTAACCCATGGACATCATGACCACATCGGTGGCGCAGATGCGCTAAGGACACTAACCAAAGCACCAATCTCCATTCATAAAAAGGATGCGGAAATGACAGAAGATCCGGAAAAGAATCTTTCGGTGATGATGTATGGACCAGATTCAAATTTTATGGTGGACAAGAAGTTAAGTGATGGCGATATCATTACATTTGGCAGCAAGTCACTTAAAGTCATCCATACGCCGGGTCATACCCTTGGTGGCATTTGTCTATATGGTGAAAGCGTGTTGATTTCAGGGGATACACTATTCGAACGATCGGTCGGTCGATCAGATTTATACGGTGGTGACCACGATACACTGATCCGTTCTATAAAAAACAAACTACTGATTCTTGAGGATGATACAAAAGTGTATCCAGGTCACGGTTCGGATACGACTATCGCAATAGAAAAGAAAAGCAATCCATTCTTGAGGTAACCCCTCAAGAATTTTTTATGAATAAGCATATGAAATTTGAGGTGAATTATGGTTGGCGTAAAAATTATAGGTCATGATGATGTCTACGAATGCGCTTTGATCGTTGATTTGTTTTATGATAAAACGGCGTATCAGGTTATAACGGATTCAGAGGTAACAGAGCATTTTGAACACATCATAGAAAATGAATATATTGAAATTCCGACAGGTATGCGTTTGGAAACGCGTATATTGGATGACAAGGGTCATGTGACATACGTCAGTCAAAGAGAAATGACAGAGCAGTTCGAAGATGTCTTTGAAAGACGCGCTATACTAAAGCGACTGAATAAAGTAACACTTTATGAGGCTCTTTCGAGTTTGATGCCCTCTAAAAGTAAGTGGGGCACACTGGTGGGCATTCGACCGGTCAAAATTGTCCACGAATTCTTGGATAAAGGAGAATCACTTGATAGGGTGAGAGCCTATTTGAAGGAATTGATGGTCAGTGAGGAGAAAATTGATCTGGTGACAGACATTGCGCTGCGCGAAAGACCTTTTGTTGAAAATGAAGCAATGGAGGGGTTGTCGCTTTATATTTCTATTCCGTTTTGTCCGACACGTTGCCATTACTGTTCTTTCCCGTCCAATGACTTAACAAAGAAGGGCAAACACATTCCGGAATATTTGGATCACTTACTTTATGAAGTAGAGGCGATTGTAGATTATCTGAATACAAAGGGCAAGTACTTTGACTGCGTTTATATCGGCGGCGGTACACCAAGTGTGTTGACGGCAGAGCAGATGGACCATTTGCTTAAGGGACTGCGCGATCGAATTGATTTTTCGAAAGTGATTGAATTTACTTTTGAAGCAGGCCGTCCGGATATGGTGAGTTACGATAAGCTGGAAGTGCTCAAAGCGCAGGGCGTAACTAGAATTTGCCTGAATCCTCAGACCTTCAATGACAGGACACTGGTTCAAGTCGGGCGTGCCCATACGGCGGACGAGTTTTGTGAGGCTTTCTGCAAGGCTAAGGAATTTGATTTTGAAAGTGTTAACTTTGATTTGATTCTGGGATTAGCCGATGAAAGTCTAGAAGAGATGAAGGAATCCATTGATAGAGCCATTTTATTGGAACCTGAAAATATTACGGTGCACACCTTGGCGGTCAAGCGTGCTTCACAGATTAATGAGTTCAATGAAAGCCATTTGATTGGTGAGAAAAACACGGTAGAAGAAGCCATAGCCTATATGTATGATGAAATGGCAGTGGCAGGTTATGTACCATATTATATGTATAGACAGAAAAATATGGTCGGCAATCTTGAAAATGTGGGTTTTTGCAAAGAAGGTAAAGAGGCGGTTTACAATATCCGTATGATGGAGGAAAGACATACCATCGTAGCCCTTGGTGCAGGCGCTGTCTCAAAGATCGTTTTTCCAAAGGAGAATCGATTTGAAAGACATGCTAGCCCTAAAGGATTGGAAGTGTACTTAGATAATCACAAGGATTATTTAGAAAAGCATATGATCGCGTTGAAATCGAAATTCGGAGATTGATTTTTTAAATACAATAAAAACAAGTATAGAAAATCTCTATGATGCAGTGAAGGCCGTATATTGACTTGGAAAAATAAAGGTGTTAGGCTTTTAGAGGGCATAAATATAGGGCATTAGACAGCGGCATCCATTTGATCAAGATGCCCCTTCTTTTAGTTTGTATTTAGTTCCTGTTAATGGTTTGATATTGATATGATGCATGCCATGTTGACACTACTACATGATGTGCATCATATAATTTTATAATTTGAAGATGGTAGGGGATTTTGTGAAAAAGAAATTGATTGTTATAATTGTGGCAGTGGCATTTTTGTTGTTACTGAAAAAATATGATGTTTTCTATTTATTCAGTTTTGAAAATATCAATGAATTGAAAAACTATATCCACTCGTTTGGCATGGTTGCCCCAATTGTTTTCATTGCCTTTTTTATCGCATCGACGATTTTTTTTGTACCAGGGCTTCCTATTACGATTTTGGCTGGGGTGCTATTCGGCACGGCCAAAGGGACCCTTTACGTGATTGTCGGCTCATCCATTGGTGTGTCCATCGCCTTTCTGATGGGGCGCTATTTAGGAAGAGATATGGTCCAAAAGGCTGTGGAGAAAAATGAGAAAATGGCAAAACTGGATCAGTACATTAAAGAACAAGGTAACATGATTTTAATCATCAGCCGTCTGATTCCACTGTTCCCTTTCAATTTACAGAATTACGCCTATGGCATCACGGATATCAGTTTTAAGACTTACTTCTGGTATTCATTTATCTTTATGATACCGGGGACATTCATTTATACAGCCTTTGGAGCCTTGGCTTATACAAGCATGCCAACAGAGCAATTTGTGTTATATACCAGTGTGCTTTTGGTTGCTCTATGCATGTTGATTATTGTGCCTAAAAAAGTATTTAAAGTAGATCGTAAAGAAGGAACAACACATGAATTATAAAGAATTGATTGTAAAGAACCATCAAATGATGAGTTTCAATAAAATTTTTGCACAGATCAAACCGGGAGAAAACATATTTTGGCCGGGCTGTGCGATGCTGTCTTTTGGTAAGGCATTGAACCTAGCGACCTATAATCTGCTGAAAGAACAGATACCGGATCTTTC
>JAFGTX010000206.1 GCA_016938815.1 Clostridia bacterium
CCAACTAAATCTGGGCCCGGTTTCAAAGTTTTTTTGCCAGGTTGCCATCCCGACGGTGTCGCTTCAGTGCCCTTAGAAGCCCTCACTAATTGGAAAGCCTGTAACTGCCGCGCTGTCTCGGAAACATTCCTGCCTACAGGTGGGGTCAGAACCTCAAAAGCCTGCAGAACACCATCCGGATCTATAATGAAACGACCACGCATCTCTACCCCAGCATCCGCATCGTAAACACCGTACATGGTTCCCACTACACCACCTTGATCAGAGAGCATAGGGAACGGAATCCCCCCATCTATCATCTTACTAAGCTCATGATCATTCCACATTTTATGGACAAATACACTATCCACACTAACAGATAAAACCTCGGCACCTAACCCTTTTAGCTGTTCATATTCTTCAGCAACTGCTGAAACTTCCGTCGCTCAAACAAAAGTGAAATCTCCTGGGTAAAAACATAACAAGACCCATTTCCCTTTAAACTCTTCTAAAGAAAACTGCTTAAATTCACCTTTATGGTAAGCCGACAGTTCAAAATTCGGCACCGGTTGCCCTACTTTTATCATGGTTTTTACGACCTCCCTATTCTCCGATTCTTCCATCGCCACATCAACAACATTTTTGACAGATGATTTGGGTCTTGCACATCCCGGTTTAAATGCTTCACCCATCCCAACACCTCCTATTTATTTTTTTTATAATCGCTCTTTGTTCATTTAGAATATTTATACCTATTTCTTTTTAAGATAAACAACTAAAATTGGACTTTTCATATCTCACTTAACCACGCTTAAAATAAACAAAAGAGGGTATCATTTTTACAAAGGAAGTGATTATTTATGATTCTTGATAACATCAAGCTTCGAAACAAGATTATTTTTTTAGCTGTCTTCATCATTTTTGTTTTCAGTTTACTTATTGCTTTATACATCATACCTACTGTAAATAACATTATAGAAACACGGACCATCACTAAACTTACCGAACTAACCGACTTGCCATATAATGAACTGGAACGCCAATATGCACTTTACGAAGCTGGTGAAAAAAGTAAAGATACCGCACTAGCCGATGCCCTAGAAGTCATCCGAAACTTCAGGTATTCGGAAACCGACTATTTTTGGGTGAATTCCTACGACGGTATCATGCTCATGCATCCGACTTCTCAACAACTTGAAAACACCTTCATACTCGATATGCAAGACCCTGACGGGAAATATTTATTCCGTGAAATGACAGATAAAGTCAAAGCTTCAGGCGAAGGTATCGTCCATTATCAATGGCCAAAACCAGGCAAAGACGCACCGCAACCTAAGATTTCCTATGTCCGCGGTTATGAACCATGGCAAATTATCGTCGGTACCGGTGTCTATGTAGATGACATCAAAGAAATCCAACGTAATATCTATTCAAAAATCATCATGATTTCCATGATCATCATCATTTTCTCTTTTGTCCTGATTATGCTCATCGTCATCCCGCTAAACAGAACCTTGAAATTAATCATCATGCGTACAAATCAGTACAAGGATTTGGATTTTACCGAAAAAATCGGATTGAAAAACAAAGATGAATTAGGTGAAATATCACAGGCTTTCGACAAAGTCAGTAGCAGTTTGAAAGAGCTGCTTCAAAAAATGATTACGGCCTCAGATGAACTTTCTAAAGACTCACAGATCATTGCCGAAAATATTTTAATCCTTGAAAAAGGCACCGATTCAACATTAGAATCCACTACAAATATTTCGGCCATTATCGAGGAAACCTCTGCTGCAACTCACGATGTCTCCAATACGCTCGATGAAATCAAAAATGCAGTCGAAGTCGTTGCTGAAAAAGCAACAGAAGGTGCAGAAAAAGCAAATGATGTCAGCAAACGGGCTACCGATTTGAAACAAGATGCACTCGACTCTACACAAAATGCGCAAGGCATCTACACCACCGTAAAAAGCCGACTTGAAACAGCCATCGAAAATGCGCGACAAGTCAGCAAAATCAGCACTCTTCTGGATGACATATTAAACATCACCTCACAGACGAACTTACTGGCACTCAACGCTTCCATAGAAGCTGCTCGTGCCGGCGACGCCGGAAGAGGTTTTGCCGTCGTTGCAAATGAGGTTGGAAAATTAGCTGAAGAATCTTCCAACATGGTAGAGAACATCCAAAAGACAGTCACCTTCGTTCAATCTTCGGTAAACGAGCTTATTAATGACGCCAATGAAATATTGCATTTCATTGAACAAAACGTTCTGCAGGATTATAAAAAACTGGATAGTATCAGTGACCAGTACAGCGATGATGCGATCAGTTTCAACAGCATCATGCTTGAACTTAGCGCGATTTCAGAGGAACTCTCCAGCTCCGTTGAGTCCATTGCACACAATATGAATGAAGTGAAGGACGCAACCGTCGATGAATCCTCAGGTGTTGACAACATTCTTATGATGACAAAAGACATCACCGATAAGACAAAACATGTCAACGAAATCGTCCGTGCCAATATGGACCTGATTACTGAATTAGACGCTTTGATTAATCAATTTAAAATTTGATAGACACGTTCATCGATTTTGTACTCGTTTAAGAACAAGAAATTCGGGTATCATTATAGTATTCAAACAAGGAGGTGCTTAAATGAGTCATCGTAAACATGATGCCGGCAAAATGCACGATAAAAGCAGAGGCATGGTAAAGGAAACATCCAGAGAGCGTTTCATGGAAGAACAAAGAGAAATGGCCCACGAACTCTCTCACCACAGGTCGGAAATAGAAAAACTAATTAACGACGATTACATTGCTACAGCTACTTCGAGATCTAGAAACCAATATATTGTCAAATTCCAGCATCCAACCACACACCGGATGGAAAAGGTGACCTTCCATTACGAAGCAAACTTTGTGGAACTGGAGCCTTTGTGGCATAATATGCAGCATTAATCGCTCAAATATAAAAAACCCTGCACACTTGACGTGTACAGGGTTTCTCTTTTTTTACTGATTAAGCTCTTGCTTTTTCAGCTTTTGTAATTTTGATTTCTTTGCCTTCTTTTCTCCACTCAGCAAATTCAGCTACAGCAGTGAAAAGTACGTCTGTTGACGAGTTAAGCGCAGTCTCACAAGAGTCTTGAATAACACCAACGATGAAACCAACACCTACAACTTGCATTGCGATATCATTTGGAATACCGAATAATGAACATGCAAGAGGGATAAGTAGTAACGAACCACCAGCTACACCAGAAGCACCACATGCAGATACTGCAGAAAGTACTGAAAGAATGATTGCTGTTGGAAGGTCAACTTGAATACCAATTGTATGAACTGCAGCCAATGCTAATACAGAAATTGTAATAGCAGCACCTGCCATGTTTACAGTTGCGCCTAAAGGAATTGATACTGAGTAAGTATCTTTATCTAGGCCTAACTCTTCACAAAGTGTCATGTTAACTGGAATGTTCGCAGCTGATGATCTTGTAAAGAATGCTGTAATACCACTGTCTTTAAGACATTTGAATACAAGTGGGTATGGGTTCTTTCTCATCATTACAAATGCAATAATAGGATTCACAACTAGTGCGATGAAGAACATAGTACCTACAAGTACCACTAAAAGTCTACCGTATTCTGCTAATGCGCCAATACCGTTTGTAGAAACAGTATCAAATACAAGACCCATGATACCAAATGGCGCTAAGTTAATTACCCATTTAACGATTTGTGCCAATGCATCAGCAATATTTTGGATGAATGTTTTTGTTGTATCAGGAGCACCTTTAAGTGCTAAACCAAGAAGAACAGCCCATGCCAAGATACCGATGTAGTTAGCGCTAGATAATGCTGTTACTGGGTTTGATACGATGTTCATAAGTAATGTTTTAAGTACTTCAGTGACACCACTTGGTGGCGCAACGCCTTGAGCACCTTCAACAAGAGTTAATGTTACTGGGAACATAAAGCTCGCGATAACCGCTGTAAGACCCGCTAAGAATGTGCCTAACAAATAAAGTACAACAATTGTCTTCATGTTAGTCTTTTGGCCTGCTTTATGTTGTGAAATTGCAGAAGTTACTAAGAACAATACTAAGATAGGTGCAACCGCCTTTAACGCACCTACAAATAAAGAACCGAAGATAGCGATTCCAGCTACTTTTTGTGGTACAGTCATAGCTAGTACGATACCCACGATTAGACCGATGATAATTCTCTTAACCAAGCTAATAGAATTCCATCCCTTAAGTAAATTTCCCATGATTCTTTTACCCCCTAATAAAATAAAAAAAATTTCAGTGTCTATGAATTCTATACAATTTGAGACAAGACAAGAGATAGAAAAATTTTCAGAATACTTCGTTTAATAAAACCATATCCTGTCAAAAAATTATATAAAAATTCCAACAACATCTGCAGTTTATCATAAAATGTTATTTATTTAAAGTAAAATTCATTAAATTGTTAATTTTTTGTTTAAAATGATTTTTTTCTTCTTATATACATATTTTCATTGATATATCTTTATTTATATACAATCTTAAAGTATTAATTATTATCTGTATCTTTATTAAAGATTAACGGTAATAATTTTCATTTATTAATAATTCATATAAAAATTCGCACAGAATCTTTAAATTGTTAATTTATTGTCCAATTTAATTTTTAAAGAATTTTCAGTAAATTTACTCAGTTGCAATTGTGTAAAACTTCTAATTCGTTTTACAAGTCAAAGCCAAAAAAATATAGAAAATACAAAAGAACTTGATATATTCACGCTCACTATACCAAGTTCTTACTTTATGATTTACCTTATATGAAAATATCAGGTTCCTTACGTTCCTTGAAAGTTTCAGCCAACCATTTCGCGTGATTAACAAAGTCCGACAACTGTATCGCCCTAGCCTTCTTCGGACAGTGCCTTATGCACCTAAAGCAAGCAATACAGCGCTTTGCGTCAGTTACTCTAGGATTCACTCGATCAATCGCTTCCGCCGGACACGACTTAGCGCAAACGCCGCAATCCGAACACGCTTCTGAAGTTTCCGGTACCAATGGACCACCAAAGTCGTGCCTGAACTGGGTTCTAAAGGGCATTTCTCCCGGAATATTCAGACCCTTTTCATCGAGACTGTCGTCCGCCCATTTTCGAGCTGTCAATTTTCCGAAATTTCTTGCTTTTTCACAATCAGAAGCATCAGGTCGTCCTTCTGCAAGACCGATACCGAAGGCATGCTCGCAAACAAAGGCTGCAGCGCTCATGTTCACAAAACCAGCATCCTTCGACAATTGTGAAAGTTCTAACAGTGCATCATCGTATGCTCGGTTACCATAGGTCACCACATTAATCGCTCTTGCACCATTGCCTTGCAACTTTTTAAAGAAGTAACGCGGTAGCCTGACAACCCTTCCTGCATAAACCGGGAATACCATCAAAACCGCATCTTCATCTGTGAAGGATAAGGGATTTTCTCGATTTTCAGGTAAGGATAAATCTATCCAATGAACTTCTTCCGGTGTCAATCCATTGTAAATTTCCTCTGCAATGCGTTTTGTCGTTCCTACCGGAGAAAAATATAATATATGCAGTTGCTTCATTTTAATCACCATCTTCTCAACTATTTATAGCGCTATTATAGCACAGGAGAATACTTGAACCAAATCAAAGCAAACAATAACAGTGGTTTAAAGGACCGCGTCCCTTGCCTAAATCCATATTGTCAGCGATTGCTCCAGTCACATAATTTTTGCCATTGTTGATGCTCTCTTCAATAGAATGACCTAGTGCCAAATTACTGGCAATCGCCGAAGATAAAGTGCATCCTGTACCATGGGTATTGGTATTGTCGAGTCGTTTTGCCTTGAACCACTTGAAATGATCCGATGTGTACAGTAAATCATAGGCGGCAGCATCCAAATGACCACCTTTGATTAAAATGTTACCCCTGTATTTCTTTGAAATCTTACCTGCCGCAATCAACATATCCTCCGTATTTTTGATGGTATGCTCGCTCAATAATTCAGCTTCAAATAAATTCGGTGTGATGACCGTTGCTAAAGGCATCAGGATATTACATAAGGCATCAATGGCATCCGGTGACATCAAACTGCTACCCGATGTCGAAACCATAACAGGATCTAAAACAATGTTTTTTGCTTTGTATTGAAGTAATGTTTCTGCGATCACTCGAATGATTTCTACAGAACTCACCATGCCAATTTTAATGGCATCCGGCTCTATATCTTCCATCACACACGTCAATTGTTTTTTAACCAGTTCCGGCGCGCATGTATCAATAGCATAAACGCCCGTCGTATTCTGAGCCGTAAGTGCTGTAATCACACTCATACCGTAGCATTTATGAGCCATGATTGTCTTTAAATCCGCTTGAATGCCGGCACCACCGCTGCAATCCGATCCAGCAATCGTCAATACCTTTTTCATAATGCGCTCCCTTCTAAAATATAGCCTGACATAGCTTTGACAAGGTCGATGTTGCTTCCGAAATATCCTTTTGAGCCAAAATAGCCGAAACAACCGCTACGCCAAATATGCCACTGCCTTTAAGTTGTTCAACGTTGCCACCATGAATGCCGCCGATAGCCACTACTGGAATGGCCACCGCTTGGCAGATACGTGTCAGTTCTTCATAAGTCACGTCCGCAGCATCCAGTTTGGTACTGGTTGAAAATACCGCGCCGACCCCTAGATAATCCGCACCTTTTTCTTCTGCATCCAAAGCCTCAGCAACTGTCCTAACCGACACACCAAGAATTTTATTGACCCCAATTTTCTCTCTCACCTGCGCCACAGGCATATCACTTTGTCCGATATGCACACCATCCGCATTCGATTCGAGAGCGATTGCCACGTTATCATTAATCACGAAGGGGACACGGTATTTTTCTGCAAGGGCTTTCATAGAAAGCGCATATTCTAAAAATGTCGGATCGTCTACAGCCTTCTCTCTCAATTGTAGAAAGCTCACGCCATTTTTCAAGGCACATTCCACATCTGATTCAAGGGTGCGTGCCCCGAGCCATGAGCGGTCCGTTACCAAATATAAATTTAGATCTCTATTCTTGAATTTCAACCAAGGCACCTTCTTCCAATTGTTCAATGCTCATATCACTCATGGCATCCAACAAGTATGCTCTAAAGCTACCGATACCTTCTCCAAGACGTTCTGTTTTATCTGCCGCATATTGGCCAGCGAGCCCCATTACAACAAGGGCAGTAACCGTACCTTCTAAAATGCGTTCTTTATCAGAACCGCAGTAAGTCGCAATCACACTACCCAACATGCAGCCAGTGCCTGTAATACGCGACATCATGGCATCACCATTTCTGACAAAGGCCGTCGTCTGACCATCCGTTACGATATCGATTGCACCCGTTGCCACGATTACGCATTTCATCGACTGTGCAACACCTTTTAAGAAGGCTGTCGTTTCTTCCAAATTGCCGTCTGTCACAATATCTTCAGCTTGTACATCGACACCGCCTGCATTTTTCGCATTAGTCACCATGGCTTTGATTTCGGAAATATTGCCTTTGATGACACTGAATGTCACTGTTTCTATCAATTTTTCCACGGCTTCGTTTCTTAATTTGGACGCACCAACACCCACAGGATCAAGAACCACAGGTAATCCCAGCTCATTTGCCTTTTTCCCGGCAAGAACCATGGATTCAACCGTGCGCGCATTCAAAGTACCTACGTTGATATAAAGCGCACTGCTGATGCTGACAATATCCTCTACCTCTTCAATAGCATCTGCCATTAGCGGCGCACCACCTGCTGCCAATATCATATTTGCTACGTCGTTGACGGTGACATAATTCGTAATATTATGTACCAGTGGTGTATTTTTTTTCAGTCCTTCAAAAGATGTAATCATATAGTCGGCCTTACGGCCTTCCCTCCCTTAATTAAAGTTTACTTTTCAAAAATAAAACGCGTCACCTATAAGCAACGCGTTAAAATTTCTTTATACGATTTCCTTACGCTGGCATTACCCATTCAAGTTCAAGGGTCAAAATCGCTTTAAGATTTACTCTCAGCCTGATTGCACAAGCTCCCCTAACTATTTTATTCCCACTCATTATACACCTATCATGTATCACTATACAAGTAGCCATCTGTGATATAATAAGATAAGTTATGAAAGGATGATGTATGATGCAACTTATTAAAGGCAACACCTATTATTATGACAGCATTTCATCACAAGGCGGTTATTGCCTTAACGACCAATGGCTCATCATCGATACCGGTGGTGATGATTCTTCTGCAAAAAAATCCATCCGAGCAATGGAAAATCCAGATATCAAATATATCTTCAATACCCATTCTCACGCCGACCACTGCGGTGGCAATGCCTATTTTGAGAAACGATTTGCGCCGACCATCATTGCCCCTTTCGTCGAAGATAAATTTATAGAGGCTCCTATTCTCGAACCAATTTACTTCTACGGTGCAGCACCACCGGAGGCACTGAAGAACAAATTTTTATACGTTAAACCCTCAACGGTCGCTATGGCGCTAAAAGATACCTCTCCTCTTACCCTGGCTTTTTCGGAGGATGAAGCGACATTCGAGGTAATTGCACTATCTGGACACGCACCAAACATGATGGGCATCATCACTCCAGACCGGGTCGCCTTTATCGGAGACGCCCTTCTTGGTGATTCTTTTTTGGAAAAGCACGCCCTTATGTTTACCTACGATGTTGCAAAACACTTGGAAACCCTAGAAACTCTCAAAACAGTTTCCGCAGACGCCTTTATACTCTCACACGGTGGCCTGAAAACCGATATTCTCCCTTTGATTGAAGCCAATAGAAGTTCATTATTGCAGGTCTCTGAGGCTATTTTCAATCATTGTAAAGGCCATACCATTACTTTTGACCATCTGCACCATCAACTCTACAATCAGCTTAATTTAAATGAAAATCTCAGCTCACATCTATTGAACAGGTCCGTCATTCGCGCCCATGTCCAATACCTTGAAGCCCTAGGTGAGCTTTCCTTTGTCGTAAATCAAGGACAACTTTTCATCGAATAGAAAAAAACCTCACATTTGTGAGGTTTTCATTTTTTGATTTCAATGTATTATTGATTTCCAAAATGGGCCAAGGCGTAATCTACAGCATCACACTCAGCCGCAAAGAAATACTCCTCTCCCACAAAATCATAAAGACCAGCGTTCTTAACGACGCTCAGTGGTTGACTGTTCATACCCGAAACCAGAATACGGATATGACGGCGCTTACAAATTTCTGTCATTCTTCTGAAAGCATGAAGTGCAGTGGCATCCATCGAAGGTACGTTTCTCATACGCACGATCAGTACCTCTGTATCGCTAGAAAGTTCGCCAAGCGCATTCAAGAATTTATCCGCTGCACCAAAGAAAAATGGTCCATTGATTTCATAAACTTGAATATTTCTAACGCCTTTCAGACGTTTGTTCTCTTCAATATGCACCGTATCCCCTTCAGAAGCGTCGAAATTATCAACATTGACGTTGGATACTTCGCTCATACGTTTCATGAATAGGAAGGCTGCTAAAATCATACCGATTTCAATCGCTTTCACTAGGTCGATGATGACTGTAATGAAGAACGTCGTCAAGAGTACGAGAATATCACTTTTCGGTGAATAGAAAAGCTTCTTGAATTCTCGCCATTCACTCATATTGTAAGCGACAACGATCAGCACCGCCGCTAATGACGCTAACGGAATCATTTTTGCATAAGGCATGAACACCACTAAGATCAGGAGTAATGTCAAGGCATGAACCATGCCGGCTACCGGTGTACGTCCACCGTTTTTGATATTTGCCACCGTTCTAGCAATGGCACCGGTTGCAGGAATACCGCCAAAGAAACCAGAAGCCACATTGGCAACCCCTTGTGCGATTAATTCCATATTGGAACGATGCTTACCGCCAATCATACCATCAGATACAACAGCAGATAACAAGGATTCTATGGAACCTAAAATGGCAATGGTAAATGCCGGCGCAATCAAATCCTTAACACGTTCTAAGGAGAATCCCGGAACAATAAGTTTTGGTGGCGCTGAAGACAATTCTCCAAACTTAGTACCGATTGTAGCGACATCTAAATTGAACACTTTAACAATGGCTGCTGTAAGCACAAGCGCAATCAGGGCGCCTGGTATTTTCTTATTGACCTTTGGCCAGAAAACGATAATCAACAGTGCCAATAAACCGATAAGTGTTGTTGTAAGGTCTACTGTATCAAAGGCTTCAGCGTAGCAACGCCATTTTTCAATAAATTCTGATGGTACCGGGCCTGTTTTTAGTCCTAAAAAGTCTTTTACCTGCGACGAAAAAATAACGAGTGCAATACCACTCGTAAATCCCGTTGTAATAGGATACGGTATGTATTTAATAACGCCCCCGAGTTTCATGGCTCCCATCGCCATCATCATAACGCCCGCCATGATGGTTGCAATAGTCAAACCCTCGACGCCGTATTTTGCCACTATGGAATAGACGATTACCATAAAGGCACCAGTAGGACCACCGATTTGAACGCGACTGCCCCCTAAAAGGGAAATCAAGAATCCTGCTACAATAGCCGTATAAAGACCTTGTTCAGGAGACACCCCAGAAGAAATGGCAAGTGCGATAGAAAGTGGCAATGCAATAATGGCAACGATGATACCTGCTGTAACATCTTTGCCGAACTGCTCTTTTGAGTAATCCTGCATTGTGGATACTATCTTCGGTTGTAATTTTGACATTCATTCACACTTCTTTCATATAGATATATAACGATAACCATTGTTTGAAAATCCCTCCAAACAACATTCATATCCTACTCCTATTTCATACAAAATGCAATACTTAATTGCATGCAAAAGCACATGGCGACTACCATGTGCTTTTGCTTTAGGTTTAGGTTTTTCGAGTACTTCTTTATCATACCCTTACCTGTGATAAATTCCCTGACAAAGGAAGATCACGAGACAATGATCTTTATCACGGCAAGTGCACGGCAA
>JAFGTX010000207.1 GCA_016938815.1 Clostridia bacterium
AAAGGTGTTGCAAAGGTCACTGTAAATCTCAATAAAAACATTTACTTAATGCAGAAAAGCCGCTATAATGGATGCAAATAATCACCACAAAACCCACATCCAAAATAGAGGCTTTTCATGCATCATAAGAATATCAAAAAAGAAGTGACAGCACAACTTAAAAAAGAGTTTCCCAACTGGAAGCGCCTGCCGAAAAAGATGAAAAAAGAGCTTGCCGACAAAGTTTTGAAAGAAATTGTTGAGGAATATGATTTCGAGCAGGGCATAGAAACTCCGGCTGAAGGATTACTTGGTATCGAGAATCAAATTCCTGGTGACGGAATTATCAAACTTGATGAAATGGCCCAATTCATCAATAGAATTACCAGCGACAGAATCATAAAATTCAGCAACTATGACCGGTCCGCAATTTATATCAAAGATGAAGAACTACAGTTTATCGACCAACTGATTGATGATAAAGTTATCAACGCTTTGCTGGCTTACGACAGCTACAGCCCCTCCATGCGAGAGACTTTTCTAAGCCACCTGTTTCGAGCCGAATTGCTGAAGGCTATCAAATACCCTGAGATCAGTTACCGTAAATTTTGCACGGAAGAATATTTTGGTTTGGATCGCAAGCAAAACCGGGTTTTTATCGGGTTGCCGCTACACCGAAACACAACCATTGATCATTACGAGCTCAGCAAATTCAGAAACAATATAACTTTTGTCCAGCAAATCAACCTTCTGGTTTACTTCCTCCACCAGTTTTATCAGTCGGGCTTGCTCGGCGACTGTACCCTTTGCGGTGTCGATTCCACAGAGCTGGACAACGATTGCAACATCCCCTTAGCCAGCATGAAGATTAAGGGGAAGAAGATACGAATTTATGGAGATCTCGACTGCGACTGTGGCGCACGTCGCAACAAAAGAAATAAATCTCTTTATGTCGTTGGTTACCGCCTGCACACTCTTACAGTTATAGATTCTCAGAGCAAACAGAGCTACCCTTTGGTTTCTTTACTGGCACCGGCCAACCATCATGACAGTCATTTTCTACCGTTTCTGGTCAGAATGGCACAAGCCATGGGCCTTGAGCTTAGTCTGGTTACCGCTGATGAGGCCTATCACGACAAAGACGGCGCTCTCTTTGAGGAAACCGGCGTAATTGTAACAACTCCGCCGTCATCAACAGTCAACGCTCCTGAAAATGTTAACGCCAAAACGGGAGAAGTTTTCTGTCACAGCGAATGCGCTATCCCGATGCAGCATATTGGTAGCGAGGGGCAGAAACTCGAATATAAATGCAATGCTGAGCCATGCCAATGCATGCACTCTGAAACTTGTCCTCAATGTCGCTTTTTATCAATGGATCGTGGCCTATTTCAGCGTATACCGTTTGCAAGTAAAGGAATTGAAGATGCCCATGAAATTCGCAAAAACTGCGAACGCCCTTTCAATTTATTGAAGAACCAGACTGGTCTTGAAAAAGTCAGAGTCCGCAGC
>JAFGTX010000208.1 GCA_016938815.1 Clostridia bacterium
CACTGCTGTCCGGTTAACTTGAGATAGAAAGAAAATAGCTTGTATTTTAGCCCTTCGAATGGTATGAATAATTCACCACAAACCATTCACCACGAAGGAAATACAAGCTATGAGTAATAGTACCACAGTATTGGGTAATTTGTTAAGCCATCTTGAGCGATCTGATTTTGAGAGAGCCGTCCGGGAGCATTCCGGTGACCGCCGAGTTAGGACATTGAGCACTTACAATCTTCTGAAAACCCTCGTCTATGGCCAAGTTACTTCAGCATTCAGCGTCAGGGAAATCGAAAGTTCCCTTGCCGTTAATTCTTCAAAGCTGTACCACTGTGGCTTGACGCCCGTAAAGCGTTCAACACTGTGTGACGCGCTTGAAAAGCGGGATCATCATATATTCGAATCGACATTCAATTCACTAGCAGCCAAGGCCTGTCTGATAGCCGGCAATCAAGGGCGAAGATTCAAGAACCCACTAAAGATTATCGATGCGTCTACCATCGATCTTTGTCTTGAAAGATTCGACTGGGCAAAGTTCAGAACTACAAAAGGAGCTGTAAAGCTTCACCTTAAGCTTGATGGAGACATGCTCTATCCTGAACAAGCAACGATCACCACCGGGGCCGTTCACGAAGTTAACGAGATGGACAATCTCTGTAAGAAGCGAGGAGAAATATATGTGATGGATCGAGGCTACATTGACTATAAAAGGTTACACGATATTGAATTAGCCAATTCTTTTTTCGTTACTAGAATGAAATCAAATTGCGATTATGAGAATGTGAAAAAACTATTCAGTGCTAAAACTGGGTCTATCCGATATGATGGTATCATGCGACTGAAAAGCAAAAATGGCGCTGAGAGCTACCCAGGATTACTCCGAAAGGTTTGTTACCATGATGATGAGTATGATCGAAATTACATATTTATCACGAACAACTTTGAACTTTCAGCACAAGATGTCGCTGATATCTATAAGTCACGCTGGCAGGTTGAGCTCTTCTTCAAATGGATAAAGCAAAATCTGCGAATAAAGACCTTTTGGGGTACGAGCAAAAATGCTGTCTTCATCCAAATATGGGTTGCCTTAATTGTGTCGTTATTGCTTTGGCTTCACAAGAATATTGATGGAATTAAAGAATCCGCTCAGCGCATTATTCAGTCCATGAAAACAACGATTTTAACTCGCAGAACCATTTACGACCTTTTCATCATAGAAGATCCGCCAGATAACCGGCTTTCTAACCAGCTACATTTTCAAGGATTTGGAAATTAACCGGACAGCAGTGA
>JAFGTX010000001.1 GCA_016938815.1 Clostridia bacterium
ACCCTTGCCTTAAGCTATACACTTCCCACTACTAGGGCGTGTTCGGGACTTTCACCCGTTAGATTGCGCCCATGCTGGGCGCACAAAGTACAAAAGCTGTTCCCGCGAAAGAACAGCTTTTTTTATGCTTCTTATTTGTCGTAACTGTAGGCGCCTTCCCATACGACCTTCCTATAGCCATCGACATCGGTATCGCCTTCAGTGCTGATAATGAGCACCACCGAATCTTGATTCAAATTTAGATAATCCTTGAGGTCCTTTAAAGCTTCATCCCGCTGCAACGCGTAAAGCAATCCCATACCTACCGCACCGGATTCTCCTGAAATCACTTTGGGATCACCCTTCAACGGATTGCCCAAGATACGCATACCAAGGGCTGAAAGCTCATCTGGACAAGACGTGTAAGCATCTGCATAGTCCCTCAAAATCCCCCAAGAAACGATACTCGGTTCACCGCAAGCCAATCCCGCCATAATGGTTGGCATATCGCCACCAACGGCATGGGGGTTGCCATCTCCGATCTTAGCGGACTTGTAGATACAAGCCGCTTCATCCGGCTCTACAATCACCGTTTTCGGGTAAGACGCACCATAAACCGCGACGGAATAGCCCAGCATACTACTAGCAAAGGAGCCGACACCTGCCTGTAGGAAAAGATGGGTTGGCTGCTTCATATGATTGGTGTCCAACTGCTCCATCACTTCATCCATCAAGGTCGCATACCCTTGCATGATCCATCTTGGAATCTCCTCATACCCATCCCATGCACTGTCTTGAATCAAAACGCCATTATTTTCATCTGCATACTTGGCCGCATGACGCACGGCATCATCGTAGTTCATATCGGTAATGGAAGCCACAGCCCCCTCTTTAATGATATTCGCCAGTCTTTCTTCGGCTGATCCTTTTGGCATGAAGACCACCGATTTCTGACCTAGGGCCTTAGCCGCCCATGCAATACCCCGACCGTGATTGCCATCTGTCGCCGTCACAAAGGTCAAATCGCCCAAAATGGCTTTCACTTCGTCGGATTGCAATTTTTCAAACGACAGGGAGTCAATCGGTACATTCAGCTTTTGTGCCAAATATTTGCCGACAGCAAAAGCACCACCCAAGACCTTAAAGGCATTTAGTCCGAATCGATAGGATTCATCCTTCACGTAAACCGCAGATAGACCAAGAACATCCGCAAGAGCTTTTAAGTGCCATAGAGGTGTCATCTCATACTCTTTAAAACCTTTGTGAAATCCTCGAACCCCTCCAATTACCTCCGCGGACATAAAGTCAACAGGACTCTTTGCGACCGCAAGATCCCTTGCCAATGGATTCAGAACATAACGCGTTTTTACTTTTTCCTCCATATGCTTTCCCTCCTAGTTTAAATCACTATTTTTTGCAATCGTCCTATAACCTGCAAAGACACCAAGCCAATAAAAGCACCTGTAATTACCGATACAATAGACAAGGCCGGCAAATAGATAATCATTCGAGGCGTTTCAAGTAAAATCATAGAAACCATGATTTGACCCACGCTGTGAAAGAAGCCACCTGTCGCACTAACGCCTACCGGTGATACCTTATCCTTGGCCCACGTCATCAGCAGCACCATGGCAAGAAAGCTACAGACACCGCCTGAAAAACTATAAAGAAATCCTGAAAAACCACCGCCAAAGATGGACCCGATGGTAATACGCACCACCATAATCAGGAATGTATCTCTTTTACCAAACAAATAAAGGGCCATAACCGTTGAAATATTGGCGAGTCCAAGCCGAGCCCCCGGTATGATGAAAGGCAGCGGCATCATACCCTCCGCTATATGTAATACAAGAGCAATTGCTATGAATAGCCCCAATTTTGATATTCTGCGTGTTGACATCATTCATTACCTCACTCATAAGTTCTTCAACCCATAAAAAAAGAGTAGACCTTATGCTCCAGTCTACTCTCTTATTTTATCACTATTCTATTTGCCTGACCAGCATTGGGAACGATCTTACTGCACGCCAGCTGCAATCTTGACTGCCGCCTGATGTTGCGCATCAACCGCTCTGTTGCTGTGTAACTTACTGTCTTTAAAGTGTAGACAGAAATGTCCGTCTATGCCATTGCCCTTGATCGAATCAAAGTTATAACCATAACCGAAATCTCCGGAACGGTTAGAAATATACTCACCTTCCGGCTGATTTTCACGACCCGCATGTGGCATACCGTTCATCGATGCTGCGAAAACACGACCCATGTAATGAACCAGCACTGGACGTCTTTCCCAAGAGTACTTACCGCCCCAAAGCTGCTTCACGATTTCTGAATCTGCCAGCGTCAAGGTCTCCACATCCGAATGCACACCGCCATAAGCCGCAATCACATTAAACGTCTGGCCTGTGTAGAAATCCTCAATCGTAAATACCGACTTGCCTTTGGTGATCAGTTCCTGCATGTCCGTCCAAGCAATGTACTCACCGTACTGCTTGCCGCCATTCGCTCTACTGACGACCACATTGGTACTGACATATCCCAACTCTTTGAGTTTATCAATGGTTGCCGCACCGACAACACCATCTGCTTCTATACCATACTTCTCTTGAAAATCGATGACACTTTCTTCTGTCACATCACCAAAGTTTTGAGTGTATTCATCGTACTCGAATACGCCCTCTGCCTCTAATGCTTTTTGAATCGTCACCACATCAACATGGCTCATGCCCTTCTTGTAAACGTTCAGAGAAAGATTGCCCATAACACTTGTTACCGACTCAATCTCCTTTGCCCGTTCTTCACTCAAGACATAACCCAAGTCACTAAGCTTAATAATCGACTCGCTACCCAGTATACCATCTGCTACCAAGCCATATTTCTCTTGGAACTTCGCAACGGCATCCTTCGTCAACGCGCCATAGTAACTTGTATAGTCTTCAATTTCTAAAACGCCTTCTTCTTTCAGCGCCCTTTGGATAAACTTGATTTCTTCGCCTTCCATACCCAGCTTGTACTGTGCTTCCACAAGCACTGGGAATAAATTCAAAGCATCCATTTTGGCTAATGTATTTTTACCAGCAACCCCATCGGCATACAAATCGTACTTCGTTTGAAACGCTTTTACTGCTGCCGCTGTTTTTTCCCCATAATAATTTGTCACTTCACCGTTTTCTTCAGTGTAGACCCCGTCGATCATGAGCGCTCTTTGCAGAATTTTTACGTCGTTGTTCTCTACGCCTAGCTCATAGACATTCAAATCAAAATAATTTTCAATCGCTGCATAGGCTTCTCCCGACATCGCAAAAAACACAATCGCTGTTATGATTAGAACCTTCCAGTATTTGCTCATTCTTAACCCCCATTCGACTTTATATTCTTACTATATCATCAACAGTTGACATAATCAAGAATTTATCAGCCTTCTAACAACGACCGAAGCCAGTAATAAACCTGCCGAGGACGGTACAAAGGAGGTGCTTCCAGCAATACTTCGTTTCTCGCCTAAATCAAAGTTCTCAGGAAGTTCCGGCTTAAGTGCCGCTTCCGTAGAATATACAACTTCAAGCCGCTTCACGCCGCGCTTTTTCA
>JAFGTX010000209.1 GCA_016938815.1 Clostridia bacterium
AATATGGGGGAATATGTAATGGGACACAGAACGATTCTCATCGTTGAAGGAGAAGCGTCGCTTAGAACGCTGACTTCAAGATACCTTACGCGGGAAGGATACTGCGTATATGAATCAACAACCAGCAAGGATGCCATTAATATTTTTATGCAACACCCTATCGATCTTATACTCATGAATATCGAGTTACCAGACGGCGATGGTCCGTCCTTATGTGCTTATATAAAAAAGCGCCTCAAAATACCCGTCATTTTTATGAGTTCTTCTAATATGGACCGTGACGATTGGATCGAAATCGCTTTATCTGCCGATGACTTTATAACGGCACCCTTTGACCCGATTATACTGATCGCACGTATAGAGACGATCCTGAATCGAGCGCATAACTTAAAGTCAAAGTCATCTGATTTACTGTCCATCGGCCCTTTCCAACTCAACTTCAAGGGCAAAGAGGTTTATTGCAATCATGAGCAGAAAAACCTCACCAGAAGAGAATATCAACTTTTTGAACATCTGGCGACAAATACAAACATCGTTTTCACACGAGACCAGCTGCTGGAATGTGTTTGGGGACAAGACTTTATGGGACAAACTCGAACCGTAGATACCCACATCAAAAAATTGAGAGAAAAGCTCGACCCCAGCAGCCAATATATACAAACGGTATGGGGTACCGGTTATAAATTTAGAATATGAATCTAAACTATAAAGACATCGGTAAAAAGCAAAAGGACAAAAAAGTCGTAAATGACTTATTTTGTCCTTTTTTTATGTAAAAAACGGTATAGTCAAAGCTATACCGTTTTGAGTGAAACCATCCATTTTCAGGTAGCCCCACATGTTCCATTTCCATAGATTCCTTGTAAACAAGGCGGCCCTCCAAGGAAAAAGAACTATAAGAATTAATATAACAACTATCTTAATAGTGACAACACTTGTTCTGGCTGAGCATTTGCCTGAGCCATCATTGCTGTCGCTGATTGTTGAAGCGTCGTCCACTTCGTCATTTCCATCATTTCTTTTGCCATATCCACGTCTCTGATACGAGATTCAGCAGAAGTCAAATTCTCAGACGAAGTTGTTAGGTTTTCGATTGTATGTTCTAATCTATTTTGCATTGCGCCCAGTTTAGAGCGTTCAGACGATACTGCATTAATCGCATCATCCAAAATATCAATGGCTGATGTTGCGCCCTCTGATGTTGTAAGATCCAGTTCATCTACGCCGAGTGCATGTGCCGACATGTCTGAAATAGTCATGTCTGTTGTTTGTCCACTATTAGCACCGATTTGGAAAGTAACTGAATTGTTGTTGGTTGAAATGGTTGCTGTACCACCCGCTGCATCTAATGTATCGTTGATTTCTAATTCCAATCCACCTAAGGAAACCGTACTTTCCGTGGAGTTGGTCACCGTCTTAGAGGTCAGCGTTGTTGCACCGCCATCATCCGATAAAGCAAAGGTCGCTGTGACATCTACGACGATATCCGATCTGCCTGCCTCTGCATCAGCAGCAAAGGTAACGTTAATGCCGCCGATATCGATATTGCCACCTGAAGCAATGGTCTGATTTTCCAGAGTAGCTACTTCATTGCCATCTGCATCAGTCAACGTCACATCGAAGGTGTTCTCATCGCCGGTTTCTGTTAATTCCAGTGTATATTCGCCTGGCGCAATATTTTCTGCATCTGTATTAGCAGTTTCAACGGCAACAGCACTGACACCCGTTTGATTGACATCGCCTACAGCATAACCGAAGGTAATGGCACTGGTTGTAATGGTGTAATCCCCAGCAGCGAACTTAGGATCGTCAACGGATATTTTTGAAATTTTTGCAGCGTTTGTATCCACGTCTACTTGGTTTTCTAAACTACCATCAAGCAAAGATTTATTATTGAATTCTGTGTCTGTTGAAATACGGTTAATCTCACTGGTCAACTGCTCAATTTCGTCTTGAATGGCTTGACGATCTTCTGCGGTATAGGTATCGTTTGAAGATTGAACGGATAACTCACGCATCCTTTGAAGAATCGTTTCTGTTTCGTCCAAGGCACCTTCAGCCGTTTGGATCATCGAAATACCATCTTGCGCATTACTTGACGCTTGGTCGAGTCCACGAATTTGCGAACGCATTTTTTCAGAAATCGCTAACCCTGCAGCATTATCAGCAGCTGAGTTGATTGCATAACCGCTTGATAATTTTTCAATTGAACTTGCTGCTTTAGAGTCATTGGTTGTCATTTGATTGTACGTATTCAACGCCATAATATTATTGTTTATTCTCATTGTTATTCCTCCTTGAATTACAATTCTAATATTGTTAGCACACGTCTGGTCCATGGATGAAGCTTCCAAACTTCTAACTTATTGATAGGATAACGCCATAAAACGGTATAATCGTGGTACTGGTTTGAAATTATATGTCATTTCATGATATTTTATGTGAATTATGTGATTTTATGATTTATGAGGAAATATTACTACCTGCAAAGGTACAGCAAAAAAGTACACTTTAAAATCTAAAGTGTACTCCCTATTTTGAAACCAGATTGAGGTGCCTACTCGTTCTTGTCAAATTCTTCATATAATAACCATTGATTATTTTTTGACTGCATTTTTTCATTGTCCTGTTGCTTACCGTCAGCTCTAATTGTGTATCCTCAAGCCGTTGACACAACTTAGCATACCTATTTTTTAAGTGCAGGAGTGCCACCGCTTCTCCCCTCGAAAGTCCTCTTACGCCCTGTGCGGTCTTCACCTCTGCATCAATCGCAGATAAATGATAAGAGAGTCGTTTATATTTATTGTGCATCTGTTTGTACTGCTGTGCATCAATATCCTGATTCAACTGATTCAGCAATAGATGCATTCTTTCCAACCGTCCTTGCCTCTCCATCCTCTCACCTCACTAAGAAAACCATGACTGTATCATCGACAGTTGAGAATTCATTTGACTGATATAGGTTTCCAGATAAGAAAATTTTTCATAATAATTCTCTTCCTTCTCCTCTAAGTCATCCTCCATTTCCGACCATTCCGTTTCCATCTCTTCCAGTTGTGCGTACATGGAACTGCTAAGTTCACTATAATCATCTTTGAAACCACATTTTTCAACCAATAAGCCCTTATTGCCACTACTATCGCTCGTTGTTGAAACGTAGGACTCGGTAATGTCGTAAAGCCTATACATTAATCCCTCTTCCTCCTGACGGACAGCCAGCTCCGTGCCATCGAGCTTTCTAGCAGAGGTGGTGCCTGAATAACTATCCGATTGTTTCGTAAAGAGTTCGACAACTTCCGTTGGATTCTCTTCAATAGCAGTTTTCAAGGTTGTCTCATCTATATATAGGGTCCCTGCCGTTTCATAAGAATCGGTTGAAATCCCAATTTGATCAAGTGTCAGTCCGCAACCCTTTACTGCCGAATAAAGCGCGATTCGCATATCGTCCAGCATGTCTTCAAGCAAATCGTCATTACCGAGAATCCCAACTTTGGTTGCCTCTTCCCAGGCTTCAATCTCATCGTCTGTCATTTCATCTTTCTGGGCTTCCGTCAGTGGCTCATAATCGTAATCCCGCTCTTCATCCAGTGATTCCTGAATGCCTTCGATTAAGGCATTATAATCCTCTACAAATTGAACGATGGTGCCGTAAATCACATCTGTATCCAGATCAATGTTAATCGTCGCTGCCGTTTCAGTAACCGCATTGACAGTAAAACTCACACCATCTACCTCAAATACATTGCTGCTTCTGACTATTTTCTCTCCATTCACGCTAGCAATGGCATCTTGTCCTTCCACAACAGTCGTCATACCGGTTGCCGATAAAAAGCTGCTACCACTTTCTTCTATCGTCAAAGTCTTTCCCGCACCAGTATCATCGGCTGAAATTTCAAAAGTATCTTTTAAAGAATCATATGTCATGGTGACGCCCGCATCAATATCACTGTTAATGGTTTCCATCATGTATTCCAGAGAGGTTTCCCCATCAAATTCGAAAAGAACGTCGTTGATCGTCAACGTGATCATGCCATCTTCATCAAAGGTAAAAGGCGTTGCCATCATGGCCGCTACCTCTTCCAAACTACTGTTAATCGTAATACGGTTAGATAAGGTATCTCCTTCTTCAAAGCCTAGAGAGGTCATCACATCATCATCAGCCTCCAAAGCCAATTCATGAGAACCACTACCCTCTACCGTATTGAAAGACAAGACGCCATCTGTATCTGAAACGATAATTTTTCCTGATCCGAAGCTCTCATCAATCACCTGTTGAATATCATTTACATCAATACCCGCCATGCCATCACAATCTTCTATGCAGACAGTCTTTTCAGTGCCGTCCAAGGTCAGAGTAATCGCCTCACCACTGAGAGCTTCATAATCTGCCGACAGGCTGGCTTGGATAGACTTTGACACTGCCGTATCACTGGTCATGGAAGCCGACGTCGCAATCTGGTCCACAGTAACACTATACTGGGCATCCGCGGCATTCCCATCGACTACAATCGCCGATACGGCGCTGCTGCTTGCAACCGTTGAATAATCCAGAAATGTGGATGAACTCAATAAATTGCTTTCATTGTTCAAATAGTCAAAATGCTCTTCCTGAAAAGTTTGCACCGTGCCTGCAACACTTTGGTAGGCATCTATTTGCCACTCGTAATACTGTATATCTTGATATTTCTCATCGTAGGGTATACGTTCTGCATTCATGAGATTGGCAACGATTGAATCTGTATCCATTCCCGATGCTAAACCTGTCACATAATTGCCGCTCGAACTACCGGTAACATACATAGGATTCGCCTCCCTTATACGCAGGCTCTATAGCCATAGCCATAAATCGTTTCTATTCTAAGTGCACACATTTTTTTCCGTAAACGTCTGACCAGATCATCTACAACACGATCATTACAATATTCGCTCATGCCCCATATATTGATGAGTATCTGCTCTCGAGACAATGCCTGACCCTTGTTCCTCGCAAAGAGTGTCAGTAAGTCAAACTCTTTGGAAGTCAGTTGAAAAGTTTCATCATGGTCTACAACGACACGGCTTCCTTCGTTGATAATATAGTTTTGAAAATTATGTACTTGCTGTTTTTTCACACTATACAGCGGTCTATAAGTTCTATCCATTAATCGCAAGGCCCTGATAATCAGTTCTTTTGGCGAAAAGGGTTTTTCTATAATGTCGTCAACACCAAGTTCCAAGGTCATCAAGCGTTCCGTTGAATCGACTTTCGATGACACCAACATGATCGGCGTCAAGGGATTATTTATCTTAATCATGTGTATCGCTTCGTAATTCACCAATTCCGTCTTTTCAAGGTCAAAAATCCATAAATTAGGCGACTCATGAATACATTCCGATGCGCGTTTGATATTTGGTAAAAGTTTAAGATTCCACCCTTCTTTTTGCATATACAATGCAAGGATTCTACTCATAGTGTCGTCTCTTGAAACAAGATAAACTGTAAAATTCATAAAGCACCTCCATTCATTAGATATCATATCAAGATATTTTGAGGAAAATTTGATGAAAATGTATGCAAATACTACATTCTTGTGTGAAATTGTGTGATTTACCCAATAAAATCGATCAATGTCGGTAAGATAATCTTGGACCCTGCCGATAAGGAGGCGTTATAAACCGTTTCCGCATTGGAAAGGTACATAGCCACTTCCGTGATATCTGCATCCTCATTTGCGCTCAGAAGTTCTGTATAAGTGTTATAATCTTGACTAAGACGCGTAGATACCATTTCAACATAGCTGGCCCTCGCACCGACTTCTGCTTTAACCGTTCTCACGTTATCAAGAGAAGTATCCAGCTCATCCAGCAAATCACTTAAATTCAAGGTCTCCTCCGTAATGGTAATAGGGGATGTGCTATCATCAATACTTTTATAGGAAGTTTCACCGTCAAAGGCCATGTTAATTTTATCCATGATAGAAAATAGCGAGTTGCTCCCTATGCCGAAAAGTTCTTGTCCTTCCACATTGACATCCACTTTAGAGTTATCTCCAATGTTAAAAATCATATTCTGATTAGAAGCATCTGAGCTAAGCAATGTACTTGCATTGGCATTGTAAATCGCCTGTATATCCGTATCCGACATATCTGCAGAATAGGGACCAGATAAATTCATGGCAGCACCGTTATAGAGCATCACACCATCGCTATTCAATACGAAAGGCGATGTCGTCACATTATATCCGCCAAATAGCGCGTTACCCACATAGGTTGTATTGCTGGTCTCCAATAGTTGTTCCGTCAAAGCTTCCGTCTCAGACTGAATGGCTTCCAGATCCGTATCCGATAAGACGCCATTAGCTCCCTGGACCGTCAATTCTCTTACCCGCTCCAAAATATCCTCTACAACATCAATAGATGACTCGGTTACACTGAGTCGCGATTCTGCATCCTCCGCATTGGACTTATACTGCTCTATCTCGGTCAAATAGGATGTATACTTCATGGATTTAGCCGCGGAAACCGGATCTTCCGATGCCGTTTGAAAGTCTTTTCCCGTTGATAATTTGGTATACATGGTGTTCAT
>JAFGTX010000210.1 GCA_016938815.1 Clostridia bacterium
CAATGATTTGTGATGGCTATTTCTTTTGCAAGGTGAAACGACTGCTCTTTTCGCATTTTATCGATTATTGAGTTGATTCCATCGTCGACCTTGTTTGGGACGATCTTCACGGCCCCTGTTTCCACATCTTTGCTGGCCCTTATAGTTGGCTCGATGCGACGATATAGGGCAATCGTTAGGATAGTGCCCTGAGGGGTGGTAAAAATTCGGGAAACGATAGTGTAGTCTTTTTTATTGTCAGTCGTTTCCTTCGGGCGTTCGTATTCCAGTTTCTCTAGTAGAGAACAAAAGAACCGGTCTTCAGAATTAGTGGAAGGCCTCCCGTAAGACGATGCTTTTATATATGGTGCGTTAGCGGTCATGCTCAGTTCTCCACGGCGATGCGCGTAAGTAAATTAAGAAGTTGTTTGGCGCCCCCTATACAGTTAATAGAGGAAAGTTCTGTGGCTGCGCATTGGATAGCGGCACCGTCGTCGTCTGCAGCGTAGGTGGCATTTACATGCACGTCGGCGTTGATCTTTCTCTTGATTTTTTCCACGCTCGCAAAATTTTCTATATAATTGACTAAGGTATCGTGGTGGTATTTAGATTCGATGCTTGAACCAGTGTCACGCAGAATGGACTCTGACTTTGTAAAATTGATGACCACCTTTTGCCCAGGCATTATCATTCGCAAGCGCGGGAGACTGTCTCGTACTTGGCTTTCTATATCGTGGCCGTTCACCGCGAGACATAACAATACGATGTGGGCGCGCAAAGAGAGCTCGTCGACTAGTTCTCGTTCACCCCGGGCTCGCATGTCCCCGAAAATGTTAGCTTGTCCAGGGACGTCCTGGATAGCCATACAAACGATTATGCCTTTTTTTGTGCTATCGAAGTGCTCGACTTTTATCCCAAAAATCTCGCAGCCAGTTTCTGTAGTCATTTCGGTAGGTGGATAGCTTAAATGACGAGGGACGATCAGCAGTGATGTTTTGTAGGGTTCTTGATTTTCATAGATATCAGACCACATGTGGTTCGCCAGTGCGGAGATGACAGTTGATTTGCCAACATTCGGAGAGCCGTCTACTTTGACGACTGCGTGCTTGAAAGAACACCCTGTTTCTTCCGCCAGTCGCTTTAAGTAGTCAAACACCTCTTTCGCCTTGCGATCTTTCTCCAGGTACTTTGCTTTTACTTTTGCGGGATCCCGCTCAAAAGTTTTTGGCGGTGGCGGAGGGTCATTTTTTAATTCATGAAATTGTTGATCCATTTTTTTCTCCTATTTTTTCTGGCTTTTATCCATGACAACCATAGTAAGATTAAAAAGTGTAATAGGCAAGTCGAAAATCCATTTCTTCATGAATAAATCATGAAATCGCAAAACTTATAAAGTAAAAGACGTATAATATGTATCTAAATATTGTTCGTGGTCTTTTTATTGGGGAGGTAATGTGTTTGATTGTTATATTGGGTGATGTTTTAGTGGTGGAGCAATAGTTTATATTAATAATTCATGAAGACGATCTATGCTCTTGATTGTTTTTATGGTTCTTGCTAAGGGGCTGTATGAAATTTAGACCTTTGTATAATCCGAAACTTGAACAAGATGTTTCTATAGAGAGTTGTCATCACGATATCCGAGAAAAAATCTTAAAACACCCCTACGAAAATCATCTACTTTGTGGGCCGCCCGGGGTTGGCAAGACCACACTACTTCTTTCTTTAAAGAATCGTACAGAATCTGACGACAAGCAGGGGCATTGCTGTTTCATCGTTTTACCAGAAGAGCTGTATGGTGTTTCTTCTATGGGAATTTTTGCAACAAGGCTGCTTGCGGAAATATTGTCATGTGCAAATAGCGACGCCAAAGGTGAATGTCCGAAACAGAACGATACCGGAAATAATGGACCGGGCGATGGCAACCAACCGTCCCGCAATAATAAACAAAAATTTATTGTTGCCCTGCGTGACGCCATAAAAGTTTTTGGTGTCGATAAAGAATTGTGTTCAAAGGGCGTTCTGGAATGGGAGCTTCGAGCGGTATTTCGTTCTCATCTTATTGAGTCGAAGCAGTTTGAGAAAGAAATTTCAAAGGCGAAAAGGCTGCCCGGGAAGAAAATGTCCAATAAGGAAAAAGAAGAAATATTGGATATGCTGATCGCCAGTTTTGCTTATGATCTTCTTGTTAAATCCGCAGATGCTCACAACGTGCATATTTCGATAGGTGTTGAGCAGGTTGAACAACTGATCGAGGCGTTTCAACCGCGCAAGAAGAATTCGAAGCATCCGCTGGAAAGTTGGTTGTCTAAACCGATGACTATTTCCTTTGTTGCAACAACCACACGTCCTAAACTGTCGCATGAAGCGTCTCCTTTCTCAAAGAATACTACACGCCATCACAACATAAACGCTTTAGATACTGCTGCCGGGAAAAAGTATTTAGAACAGTTGTTTGTTGCGAGTAATAACGAACGGTTAATTAAACTGATCAAAAATGATCCTATGACCGTACAAGTCCTTACGATTTTTTCCGGTGGCAATCTCCGAATATTAAACCTTGTATTTGAAGTCCTAAAAATAATGGATGTTGAAAGTGTCAGCGCTCCCGAACTGTGTTTGCAGGTTATCGATAGGATGACGCCCCTTTGTCGTTTACTAGTTGAAGATCTAACAACTCAGCAAAGACGTATTTTTGATTATGTCGCCACAAACGACGGCGTGACACAGGCGGACATATCAAAACATATCGGTATTGTGGCCAATCAGGCGTATGTGCAGATTACAGACTTGATGCAACGGGATTTAGTTTCATCAAAAGAGAAGGGTGGAAAAGGGGCGAAGTATACAGTTAAAGCGCCATTTATTAAGATATGGTATCACATGCGCTATCGCATCGGTGTTGATATCCATAAACTGGTCGATTTTTTAGTCGATTATTATTCTCTCGCTTTTCAAGCAACTGAATCTTCTTTTCCGTTCAACCGGCCATCTGCTGATGAAGCAAAGCAAAATGATGATTCGATTTCTGATGACACTGGTGACACTGGTGATAGCAGAACAAAGATACAAGGGGGATCAGGGGATAATAGTGAGAGTCTTATAGATACTCTTGAAAAAAAATATCCTCCGATAGATTGGTATAAACGCTTTGGAAATAAGGAAGAAACCCTTAAAATTGGTCGAGAACTTCTTAAACGGCAAGAATTCGGCTTTGGGAAAGATGATATCGATTTATTAAGTGATACAGATTTAGATGAACTTCTTATTTCAGGGGGACTGTTAGAGCGAATTTTTTATCACGAAGAAATAAAAACAAAATTGCGAGATAGTTCTGATGGCGCTTTCGCAACATTTGTTCAAGCCATAGTTGGCTATTATTCATTATCTGCTATGGAGAAGTGGAGAATCGTCAGTGGCTATGGTGAACTGAGCGACTTCCAACGCAAAAAACTTGTGGAAATTGCAGAAAAAGAAGTGGAAAAATTTAGGAATTTAAACTTCAAGTATAAACGACATTTGCACTCTTCAAAAGATGATTGGAAATCTCGCCAAAATTCAATTTCATTGGGTTTGTTTCCAACAACCTTTTTACTTGAAAAAATTGAAAGTGCTACAGGAGTGATTTCTCCGGTTTCCAGCGTTGAAATCGCACTATTGAAGAAAAACAGTCGAGTAGAAATACTATACGAGTGCATGGAGCAATTGTGGCGCAAGGACGATACGTTCTCTCATTCGATTGATTTTTATTTTAAGATACGAGCACTTAATATAGATACCTACCAGCTTGGAAAAAAGGTAGCAAAGAAAGCATTAGAATATTATGATGCAAGAAAAATAAATGATCAGAAATGGAATTCTTTGGAGCGTTTAGAGCAGGCCCAGGTGATTGCAGCATATCTCTCCGTAAAATTTCCAGATGATGGCTCTGAGGAAATATTGGGAGAGGTCTTCGAGCGATTGTTCGATATTGAGTTTATGGGGTTGACCAAGGAATGGGGAGTGAGAACGGTCAGCTATCTGGCCAAATCGGCACTGAGGCAGGGTGAAGAACTTCAAACTTTGGAAAAAACAGCCCAAGGAGCGTTGTATTATCGGCATCTTTTGAACTTGGAGTGGACCGAAGAGCTGAAGGAACTTGCCGATAAATTTTTCGGCATTACCACAGTTGACGAGGAAACTCTTTCATACCTTCGGGTTATTCGTGATTGTTCTGTGGAAGAAAAAAATTGGTTTTTGGCCTATCAGTTAGCATCAAAAATCGTTGAGCTTCAACGTGATGAAAAAGAAAACAAGTATGCAGAAGACTTATTGAAGATAAGTTGGATTTTAAAAAGGGCTTGGTGGTGGGCAGGACGTTCAAACGAAGATACAATTGGCCAAGTAGGTTCAATAAAGAAAAAGCTCATAGTCGATGATGACATGTTGGTTCATGCATTGCAAAGTGCCACAGAGGCAAAAGATATGTCCCCCGGCGATGCAGCTGGGTGGGAAGCGATGGCTGATATTTGTGACCTCAAACTAAAATCTGCTGAGCTTCGCAATGATGAATCCGAAAAAATGAAGTATTTGTTTGATTCTGCCGTGAACTATCGAGAAGCAGCAAAACAATACAAAGGCTCTGAACACAAGCAGTGTGATCTTTGGAATTCAGCTGCGTTTCGATTTTCTGTGTATGGTGACCAACGAGCAGCCCTTGAGGCTGTAGAAATGGCTCTAGTGTTTGACGATCCTGCAAAATTGAAGGAATCTCCGCGTTTGAGAGAGTCGATTGTATATGCCAAGGGTACCACGGCTGAAATTCTCTCTAGACAGGGCAGGCCAGCAGATGCTTTTAACGTGATTTCCGAAATTTTTATGGGACAGGATGAAGTAGCGGATAAAGACAGAGAAGGGGGGGCAGATAAAGGCACAAAAACACAAGGAAGGTATATATTATCAAAACACTTTAAGGATATATTTGCCAAAGAAACATTTGCTCCATATGCAGAGTCCTGTTTTAAAGAAATGAATGAGGAGTTAGTAGTGGAGAGTGATAAAGCATCCAAAACGCTGGATACTCTTGTGGAGCAATTTTTTCTAGAGCATGGCACAGGGCCATATACTATCAGTAAGATGATAGATTTTATCAAATCTATCAAATCAAATCAGAGTCAGCTGCAGGGGCTTTTAAAAGCGTTGCAGGGCACAAAGTCGTTTTCTCAACACTACAAACCTCTGGAATATGTGGTACAAGCATTGGCGGAAGACGTTGATATCAGCAAAGTATCTATACCTTCTGAGCAGTTTGAGATCGTTAGAGAAATATACTCAAAAGTTAAATCGTCATCGTCGTAAAAATCAGTCTTTGTTTTCATACAATAGCGTATGCTTTTACCACATGTATCTGTATTGATCCGCCTGGCGGTTTTTCTGAGTAACCATACGAGCGTAAATCCTCGCCGTACCCCGTCTATACAATTTCGTGAAAATTTGCAGACTAGAGATTTTTCAAGGAGGTGTCGTGATGACATTGG
>JAFGTX010000211.1 GCA_016938815.1 Clostridia bacterium
TCCTTAAAATGCCACCAATTGCAGCTGTCAGCAATAAAGTGTCCATATTATTTTCCTTGTGCTGGCACATCATAAAGGCAGTTTGAATTGAGGTGTCGTTGGCAATCGCTTCTTTAAGACCTTTTGCACTAGCACCACCACCGCAAAGTAGGATTTTATCCACTTGACTACCATATTTTCTAGATCGATAGTAACCTAACATTTTATGGATTTCTTCAATAATCGGTGTGTAATTTAGCTTGAATTCGTCCTCTATTTCTTCATCTTCATCATTTATTTCAAAAGTACCATTTGAAAAACTTAAAGATGCAAAATCTTTCTGATGGTCTTCTTCCTTAAGGTGTTTTTTCACATCTGAGGGCAAGTCAGCACCTCTAAACATATAATCGTATAGGGCTTCCTCTGGAATACCATACTGTTCTTTATAAAAATCTCCAAAACTTTTAACACCATTTTCCGAGTTAATATTTGCAAAATAGGCCTTGTCCCTGAAGGCAATCATACGCAAATAATTATATCCTATGTCCGCTACTAAAACGTTTTCTTCCGTCGATGATTCGCAAAATTCTTTGAACGAATAGATAGAATCTACCAAAACGTTAACGCATTCCAATTTCATCTTACAGCGTTCAACCAAGTCCACCGCTTCGTCAATCAGTTCCTTAGGCACAGCAACCACCATCACGTTAAGACTCTTGTCAGCAGCAGTTTCTTCAATCCCCAAAACGCGGTAATCAATGTAAAATGAATCCACATCATAAGGTAAGATCTGCTCTGCCTCAATCTTGACCATAGCATCCAAATCTTTCTTGTTGACAAAAGGAAAAATTCGATTTCTGACGATACTCTTAGGAGAACTAATCGTCAAGTAACACTTTTTTCTCACCGCTCCCAAATCATTAACTGCGGTGGAAAGCTGAGTCACTGCTTCATTGACGTTTAGACGGCCCTCAAAATCGTACACGCCTTCACTGTTCTTAAGTATTCGGTAATCCAGAAGTTCGAATCCTTCTTTGTTCTTGTTACCAATAACAATTTTGCTATTGGCAAA
>JAFGTX010000212.1 GCA_016938815.1 Clostridia bacterium
GAGTTTGTAAAGTCGGTGGAAGACGAAGAGGCCATTGCCTTTGTGTTGGGACATGAACTGGGTCATTTTCAGAACCGAGATCATATCAAAGGCTATGGCCGTGGCATGGTGCTGTACTTGATGGCTAGCTTAGTCGCTGGTGAAGACAGTTCAACATCGGCTGTTTTCCTCGATATACTTAATAAGACCGAAATGAAATTTTCTCAAAAAGCTGAATTGAGTGCAGATGCTTACGGTGCGACATTGCTTTATAGCGCCTATGGTCGGTATGACGGTGCTGTTGCACTATTTGAAATGTTTTCAGAGGAATACGATCATGGAAAGATGGCGGCTTATTTCGACAGTCATCCTCATCCAGAGATACGTATTGAAGCGATTAAAAGCCTATTGGAGGGTATCCAATAGGCTTTTCTTTTTATTTATAGCGATTTTATTAGACTATCTGATGAACTGGATCACATCACGGTTACGGCGTGGTGCTGGGAGGGCTTTATCTTGAGCTTTGTGTCCGAAGGACACGCTATAGTACGGCTTATAGTCTTCTGGAATATTCAGGGCGTTTTTAACTTCTTCATCTTGGAAGACGAGGCGTACAAGGCCTAGCCATACCGAACCGATATCGAGACTTTCTGCAGCGACAAGCATATTTTGGATGGCAGCAGAGCAATCAGCTTCCATGGCCATAGCATCTTTTTTTCCTGACACGACAATCAGGGTTGGCGCATTGTATGTGACTTTAAAATCCTCTTTAGAGGCCATGCGCGTCATCCATTCAATGCCAGTATTTAACATAGCGTCTCTTGTTTTCTTGTTGATAAGTGCCAGTACTTCAGGTTTTTGAATGACCGTAAAATGCCATGGCTGCTGATTGTGAGCCGTAGGCGCATAAAGACCGGCCTCTAAAATGGCGTTGAGATGGTCATCAGAAATTTGTTGATCTGTATATTTACGTATACTTCTGCGTGCTTTGATGGTTTGAATGACTTGATTCATTTGAAATACCTCCATGATGTCTTAGATTTTTTTTACTCTAAGAAATTGATGTAATTTTATATAGTTAAAATATCGTTTAACTATATAACCATTTCAGCATACACCAATCTATGCTATAATTCAACTATAATTTTAAAATAAAAAGTATTACAAAAGGAATAACTTTATGAAGAATCTATTACATCCTACGGTTGAACAATTAGATTTATCGACGATACTGAAAGCCTTGGGTGATCCGGTGCGTCTTGAAATATTGAAAGCACTTTCCAAATCGGAAGAGAC
>JAFGTX010000032.1 GCA_016938815.1 Clostridia bacterium
GACTTAACCAAACTTTTCGAGTAGGACTCTAGTTTACGGGCAGGGTCTTGGTTTACAAAATGTATGAAATGTAATAAAATGTTTATAGCGCTTGCGCTAACCATGGAGGAAAGATGAAACGTATTCGCAAAGAAGTTTCAGTTGAGGAATTAGTTGAAGGCATGATCTTAGGAACATGCCTTCACGACGATTGTGGTAATGTATTGCTATCTGAAGGACTGCAGCTTACACCGACTACAATTGAGCGTATTGACAAACTGAATATATCCAGCGTACCGATTTTATACGAAGTGGAAGACTTCATTAAGCCAAAGGTGGCACTTGAAAATATAGATAGCGTGAGCATTGAAGAGACGATTTACGAAACGCGGGTCATTATGGACAGGTCCTTAAGAAAATTTCAATTCAACGAACTGCTGGAATTCGAGAAACTTAAAGCAGTGGTGAATCAGCTCATCGCTGAGATTCTTGCCAAAGACTTTGTTACGGTGAATTTGACAAAAATAAAGAATACGGATGCCTATCTCCTTGAACATTCGGTGAACGTTTGTTTACTATCTCTTGTAACCGGTGTTTACTTGGGCTATGCAAAGGATGAACTGATTCATTTAGGTCTAGGTGCACTCTTGCATGATATCGGTAAAATGTTCATTCCGGATGAGATCATCAATAAGCCTTCCAAGCTGAACGAAGAGGAATTTGATATCATCAAGAACCATACGGTTTTTGGCGGTGAAGCAGGCAAAAAGATCAACGGTCTTTCCAAAGAAAGTGTTGAGATTATCTTGTACCATCATGAGCGCATCGATGGCAAGGGCTATCCTTATGGCGTTCACAGCGAACAGATTCCGGTGTATGCACGTATCGTCTCTGTTGCGGATGTCTTTGACGCTATCACATCAGATCGAATTTACAGAGATCGTATTGATGCCTATACGGCGGTGGAGTTCATCATAGGTGAGACGGGTACGAAATTTGATAAGGACGTCGTGCGGGTGTTTTTGAAACTCGTTGGCTATTATCCAATCGGTTTGAGGGTTTCTCTCAATTCAGGCGAGCAGGGCATCGTCAAAAAGAAGAATAAGAAAAAGCCGGTGATCCGAATCTTGTTGGACGACCATGCAAGACCGGTACCGGGTTATTATGAGGTCGATCTAAAAAAGAACCCTTCTGTTTTGATAGAAGATTTCAAACTCAAAGGTGAATTCGACAAATAGAATAAGTATGAAAGACGTGAGATTCACGTCTTTTTTTATTGGTTGAGCAACCTTGGTTTTAAACCGTCTAAGAATACGGTATAATGGATTTAGAGTGAAAAGATTATTGGAGAGGTGTCCTATGAAATATAATAGAAGCGTACTGCTAATCATCATTGCAATTTTTATAGCATTAATTACAGGATGCACCAGCAAGGAAGTACAATCCAATTCGGAGATCAATTCCAGAGAGTGGGAGCTTATTGAAGGCAGTGCAGAGGCTACGTCAGTTACGATGTATCATAATTACACAGCCTTAGATGCGGTGAATTTTTTAGAAACCACCTTACCTGCTCGCGTCAAAGAAACGACTGGTATCGATCTTAAAGTCAGCTACAAATCAAGAACGGATATCTATGAGAAGTTGATTTCTGACCAGATGAACGAACGTAAGAATGGGGGCATCGATTTGATTTTAATCGATGGTGTCGGTTTAAAACCCTTCTATGATAAAGAGCTCATCTATGGTCCGTTTTTAAGCAAACTCCCAAACTATTATAATTTTATCAATCCGGATTCTATCGAAGCCCATTATGCTGAGGGCATGGATCTAAATGATTTTGCCGCGCCGTTTGGAAGACGTCAGTTTGTCATGACTCTAAATGAAGACAATATTGAAGATGCACCACTCGATTTTGATGAACTGATGGCCTATATTCAAGCGGAAAAGGGCAGATTCACCATACCAATGCCACCAAACCAAGTGGGCGTGAAATTCATTGAGACCTTGGTTTGCAACATAGAAGGTTGGGAAAAGGTCAACGAGCTACCAGCAGATAAAGAAGCAGTGAAAAATGCCATTGCAAGTAGTATAGATTATATGACGAAAATGAAGCCTTATCTCTGGAAGGAAGGTACCATTTTTCCTGCCAGTGAAACGGAACTGGATACACTGTTCACAAATGACGAAGTCATGTTTGCTATGAGTATGGATCAAAATCATGCAACCAATATGCTCTATGAAGACAATTATCCAGAAGGCGCTAGAAGCTTTATACTGGGCGATGGCACCGTCGGTACGACCTCATACATGATGATTCCCTTCAATTCAGGCAACAAGTCCGGCGCCATGGTGGTGATCAATGATATTCTTTCGCCGGAATTACAAGGCATGAAATACAATCCGAAGACATGGGGAGACTTGCCAGCCATTGATACAAAGATCATGGATACGGAAGTAGCCAAGCCGATTACAAAGAATACGATCAAGCGTTCAAGTATCAAGGAGTCTGTCTTGATGGACAGTCGTTTGCCGAACGTCAGAAAAGAAATATCAGATATACTCGTAGAAATCTGGTTTGAAATTATGGGATAGGAAGTAACCTATGGGAAAAGAATTTGTACACTTACATCTACATACAGAATACAGCTTATTAGATGGTTTTTGTCGGATAGATAAATTGTTTGAACGTGCGAAGGCATTAGGTATGCCTGCCGTGGCGATTACCGATCACGGTGCGATGTTCGGCGTTGTCGATTTTTATAAAGCGGCGAAAAAGCACGGTATCAAGCCCATTATCGGGTGTGAAGTCTACGTAGCGCCGCGAAGTCTCAAGGACAAAGACGCTTTACAAGACAAAAATATGGGCCATCTAGTGTTGCTGGTTAAGAATGAACAGGGATACCGGAATTTGATTAAGCTGGTATCCCTCGCTTATGTTGATGGATTTTATTACAAACCGCGTATCGACTATTCGCTTTTAGAGCAATATTCGGAAGGTTTGATTTGCACCAGTGCTTGCCTAGGTGGTGACGTTCAGAATTTAATCGCTGAACAGCGTTATGAAGACGCCAAAGCCTTGGCCTTGTACTTGAAAAAAATCATGGGGGCAGATAACTTCTATTTGGAACTGCAGGACCACGGCATTCCACTTCAAAAAACGGTAAATACCCAGTTGGTGCGTATGAGTCGTGAACTGGATATTCCGTTGATTGCCAGCAATGACGTTCACTATCTGTATAAAACGGATAGCGAAGCCCATGACATTTTGCTGTGCATTCAAACCGGAAAAATTCTGGAAGATACGGAGCGCATGAAGTTTCCGAGCAACGAATTCTACTTGAAGAGTTATGAGGAAATGGCGACCTTGTTCCCCTATTGCCCAGAGGCACTGGACAATACGGTGGCCATCGCAGAACGCTGTAATTTTGATTTTGACTTTAATACCTTGCATTTGCCTATGTACCAATTTGAAGAAAATACTCCGAAACAGGATAGCACGGAAACCCTTCGAGCACTCTGTCAAAAGGGGCTGGAAGAGCGCTATGAAATGGTGACTGAGGCCCATAGAGCAAGGCTTGCTTTTGAACTGAATACCATAGAGACCATGGGTTACGTGGACTATTTCTTGATCGTATGGGATTTTATCCGATACGCCAAGAACAACAATATCATGGTCGGTCCGGGACGGGGTAGCTGTGGCGGCAGTATCGTCGCTTATGTACTCTACATCACGGATGTAGACCCAATCAAGTATGAACTGATTTTTGAGCGTTTTTTAAATCCGGAGCGGGTAACCATGCCGGATATCGATATAGACTTTGAAGATGACAGACGTCAGGAAGTCATCGACTACGTGGTGGCGAAATACGGTAAAGACCGGGTTGCGCAGATCATCACCTTTGGAACCATGGCCGCGCGGGCGGCTATAAGAGATGTTGGCCGCGTTATGAACCTGCCTTATCAGGAAGTGGATAAGGTTGCCAAGGAGATTCCCTTTCAAATTGGTATGACCATAGAGACCGCCTTGAAGGTCAACGAAAAGTTCAAGCACTTCTACGACGAGTCGGAAAATATCAAGCGGCTGATCAACTACTCTATTCAGTTGCAGGGCATGCCACGACATGCTTCAACTCATGCAGCGGGTGTTGTTATATCCAAACAACCGGTGGATCAACATGTGCCCCTTTATGTTCAGGACGGCAACGTGTCCACCCAGTTCAACATGACGCTTTTAGAGGAATTGGGACTACTTAAGATGGACTTCTTGGGGCTTCGAACCTTGACGGTCATCAAGGGGGCTATAGAGCGTATACAGCATCATCAAGGCATAAAGATTGATTTGGCGACCTTGGCCTACGATGATGCAGCAACCTATAAGTTGATCGGTTCCGGCAATACCCTAGGGATTTTCCAGCTGGAGAGCACGGGGATGATTCGCTTTATGAAGGAACTCAAGCCGACCTCTCTTGAAGACATTATTGCGGGAATATCGCTTTATCGCCCAGGTCCGATGGATTCAATTCCTAAGTATATTTACAATAAAAACCATCCGGATGAGGTAACTTATGCCCATCCGCTGTTAAAAGATATTTTAAGTGTTTCCTATGGCTGTCTAGTCTATCAAGAGCAGGTTATGCAGATTGTAAGGGAACTGGGAGGCTACTCTTATGGCCGAAGCGATCTTGTGCGCCGTGCCATGTCCAAAAAGAAAATGGACGTTATGGAGAAGGAGCGGACCTACTTCATCCACGGAAAAAGGGATGATGACGGCACAATGGAGTTAGAAGGCTGTCTGGCAAAAGGTGTTTCAGAAAAAGCGGCCAATATCATCTTTGATGATATGATCGATTTTGCAAAGTATGCCTTTAACAAAAGTCATGCGGCAGGCTATGCGATTATCGCCTATCAAACGGCTTACCTTAAGACCCATTATCCCGTGGAATTCATGGCCTCATTGATGACTAGTGTGATGGGCAATCACAGCAAACTGGCCCAGTACATCATCAACTGTAAAGAGATGAAAATCAATGTCTTACCGCCGAGTATCAACAAGAGCGGTGGTAGCTTCACTGTTGATGATGGCCATATCCGATACGGTCTAAGAGCAGTAAAGAACGTAGGAGAAGGCATTATAGAAAGCGTGAAGCGCACCAGAGTCGATAAAGCGATTGGCGGTTTCATCGATTTTTGTGAACGCGTTGAAAGCAGAGAACTGAATAAAAAGGCCGTTGAAAGTTTGATTAAGGCTGGGGCCTTCGATGAATTCGGAGAAACAAGGTCTCAATTGCTTGCGGCTTATGAGCGGATTATAGATGGCGTGCACAACGATAGGCGGAAAAACGTGGCAGGACAGGTATCCTTGTTCGGTAGTGAGTTTGAACTGCCAGAAGCGGTTATGACGACAAAACTGCCGGATATTGAAGAGTTTCCCATGAACTATCTCCTTTCTTTTGAAAAGGAAATGCTCGGTATTTATCTGAGCGGTCATCCCCTTTCCGAAGTGAAGGACTTGGTGGTGCGCTGTGCCAGCACGACGGTTGGCGATATATGGGAAGCCTCGGAAGGCGAGTCTAATGAAATCAGGGATCAGCAAAAAGTACGTCTGGCTGGCATCGTCTCTGACATCACGACGAAGATTACAAAAAACAATCGCCAAATGGCCTTCATAAAGCTTGAAGACCTGACCAGCGCTATTGAAGTCATTGCATTCCCTAAAGTGTACGATAAGGCGGCAAACCTTGCGAGAACCGATAAAATGATTGTAGTGACCGGCCGTGTCAACTTCAAAGAGGATGAATCGCCTAAAATTATTGCGGATACCATTGAAGCTTTGACTGAAGATTATATTTCTCCTGAAAATAATAAAAAAACTAATAGTCCTTCGCAAAAATGGGTAAATACGGAACAGCGCAAAGTATTTATCAAGATTGAGACCATACAATCTCCGATTCTGGATCTGGTGATGGGCGTTCTGTCGGACTATTCCGGTAAGACACCGGTCGTCATCTATGCGGCGGAAGACCAACGCAAAATGACGGTGAAACCATCACATTTTGTCCATGTGGATGAAGGGTTGATTCAGGCATTGACACAGATTGTCGGTAAAGAAAATGTCATTATCCAGTAGATTTTTTTTGCTTTGCACGAAAAAGTGTGCAACTTTTTTGTGCAAAGTGCTTAAACTCATCAACAACAGTTGATATTGACAGTGACATTCATTAAAATTAGAATAGGAAAAAATGTGATTTGCGGCGAAAACGCTATTTAAGATAATGAGGGAGTGATATAATGAAGAGAATTGGGGTACTCACAAGTGGTGGCGATGCACCGGGGATGAACGCAGCTATTAGAGCCGTTGTAAGGGTTGCAATATACAATGGATTAAAAGTTTCCGGTATTAAAAGAGGCTACCAAGGCCTACTGGATGGTGACATAGAAGATATGAACGTGTCTTCTGTGGGGGACATTATCCACCGCGGTGGGACAAAACTTCAATCTGCACGGTCAATGGAGTTTATGACTGATGCAGGTTTTGAAAAAGCATTGAATGTATTGAAAATGTTCCAAATTGACGGATTGGTTGTCATTGGCGGGGATGGTTCTTTTAAAGGTGCTAAGCGACTTGCAAATGCGGGTATTCCAACCATGGGTATTCCGGGTACGATCGATAATGACTTAGAGTATACCGACTATACCATTGGTTTCGATACGGCTCTTAATACGGTGGTGAGTGCGATTAGTAATATTCGCGACACATCCTCTTCTCATGGACGTGTTAATATCATCGAGGTCATGGGTCGTCACTGTGGTGACATCGCTCTTTATTCGGGTCTTGCAGGTGGTGCGGAAAGCATTATCATTCCGGAAATCGACAATGGCGTTTCAGAAACGTGCAAGAAAATTCTTGAAGGTAAGCATAGAGGTAAACTACACAGCATCGTGATCTTGGCGGAAGGTGTGGGCAAGCCGTACGAATTGGCAGAATCCATTGAGAAGAACACCGGTATGGAAACGCGGGTCAGCGTTATGGGACATCTTCAAAGAGGTGGTACGCCAACGGCATTTGATAGACTACTTGCAAGTCGATTCGGTGCAAGGTCGGTTGATTTGCTGATTGAGGGCAAAAAAGGCCGTGCCATTGGTATTAAGGGCAGCGAAATTATCGACATGGATATCAATGAAGCCTTAGATCTTGAAAAAACGGTTAATGATGAATTGTATGAGTTGGCTAAGATTTTAGCAATTTAATAAATGTGTTAGGTGGAATAGGGAAAGATTATTGAGAGGTGTTTTATGAAGAAGACGAAAATTGTATGTACCATTGGACCATCAAGTGAAGACAAAGCAGTATTTACACAATTGGTTAACCAAGGTTTGAATGTTGCGAGACTTAACTTTTCACACGGTTCACATGAAGAGCATTTAGGCAGAATCAACATGATCAAATCTGTACGTGAGGAAACAGGCGCACCGATTGCCATTATGTTGGATACAAAAGGTCCTGAAATCAGAACAGGTAAATTTGGCGTACCGGTAGTAACTTTGGTGGAAGGCCAGGCTTTTACCCTTACAACAGAAGATTTTTTAGGTACACAAGACAAATGTCAAATTTCTTACAAGGGCTTGCCACAAGACGTTGTTGCAGGCGATAAAATTTTAATTGACGACGGTCTGGTTGAACTAGAAGTCAAATCGACAACAGCAACTGAAATTGAAACCGTTGTATTGAATGCAGGCGATGTTAAAAACAACAAGGGTGTTAACGTACCAGGCGTTAGCATCAATTTGCCAGCGATTACGGAAAAAGACAAGGGAGATATCCTTTTTGGTATAGAAAACGAAATTGACTTCATCGCAGCGTCATTCATCAGAAAAGCCTCAGACGTTTTAGAAATCAGAAAGATTTTAGAAGAAAACGGTGGCGAAGACATTCATATTATTTCTAAGATTGAAAATCAAGAGGGTGTTGATAACCTTGATGAAATCTTGGAAGTATCAGATGGTTTGATGGTTGCCAGAGGGGACTTGGGGGTAGAGATTCCTACTGAACAAGTGCCGCTTGTACAAAAGTCGATGATCAAGAAGTGTAATATCGAAGGCAAACCGGTTATCACAGCAACACAAATGCTGGATTCTATGATTAGAAATCCTAGACCAACGAGAGCGGAAACAACAGACGTTGCTAACGCGATTTATGATGGTACGGATGCCATCATGCTTTCAGGTGAAACTGCAGCGGGTAAGTATCCTGTGGAAGCGGTTAAGACTATGGCCTTGATTGCAAAGACAACAGAAGATTCTTTGAACTATCAACAAATATTGAGAGAGAAAGCACAGTCGATTACAGAGACGGGTGTGACATTTGCAGTAAGTCATGCTACTTGTACGACAGCAAATGACCTTGAAGCGGTTGCAATCGTAACATCAACAGCTTCAGGCTTTACAGCGAGAAAAGTTGCTAAGTTCAGACCTAAGGCACCAATCATTGCATCATGTACGAATGAGCAAGTGAGAAGAAAAATTGCCTTGGTATGGGGCGTTTACTCTCTATTGACTAAGGAAGCGACAAGTACTGACCAGATTTTTGAAGACAGTGTGGAATTAGCGAAATCAGAAGGCTACATCAAGCCTGGTGATTTGATTGTCTTTACAGCAGGTGTACCAGTAGGCGTTGCTGGTGCGACAAACCTTATGAAGGTTGAGCTTGTAGGTGAGAACATCATCAAGGGTACAGGATTAGGTAAGGAATTGGTCGTTGGTAATGCGTGCATCGTTAAGTCGGCTGCAGATTGCAAAGCGAAATTCAAAGAAGGAGACATCATCGTCACTCAAGCGACAGACAGAGATATGATGGACTACATTGAAAAAGCGGCAGGTCTTGTGGTTGAAGAGGGCGGCTATACGTCACACGCTGCGATTGTAGCGCTTAACTTAAAATTACCGGCAATCATCGGTGCAACCTCAGCGACTGAATGCGTTAAAGACGGTGAGAAATTAACGCTGGATTCAGGTAAAGGTATCCTTTACGTTGGTGCAACACGCGTATTGTAAAAAAATTCGGGGGGACTGTTGAAAAGACAGTCCTCTTTTTTGCGTAGAAAGCCAGAATGATTAAAAAATCATTAGTCCATAGAACGTAGATTCCACCTGCAGGAAATGATATAGTAAGTATAGACAAAACAAGGAGGGGAATCTATGTATGTAGACGTAAAAGTTGAGCCGCGCTACGCTGAAACAGACCAGATGGGCGTGATTTATCATGGTAATTATTTTACATATTTTGAGGTGGCGCGAACCGGCTTTTTCAAACATTTTGGTTATCCTTACAAATTGATGGAATCAAGAGGTATCATGCTGCCAGTCGTAGACGTGAGCTGTCAGTATAAAAAACCGATTCTATATGATGATGATATTGTGGTGAGGACATCGATTGCATCCGTTAAAGGGGTTCGTATCAAGATGTCTTATGAAATAATAAGAACGACAACCGAAGAAGTCTTGGCAACGGGATCGACGACCCATGCCTTTGTGGATTTGGAATTGAAACCGGTACGCTATAAAGCGTTGGATGAGGCACTGAAAGAGATTATCGAAAAGGTATGCAGTCATAAGGAATAAGCGATACAGGGAGGTTTAATATGCGAAAAAGAAGACTGGGTCAAACGGGATTGGAAGTTACAGAAGTTGGTTTTGGAGGTATCCCTATTCAGCATTTGGATGCGGTACAAACGAAGGAAATATTGGACGCGTGTTTGGAGAGCGGTATGAATTTCATCGATACGGCGCGTGGCTATACAGTCAGTGAGTCCTTTATCGGTGAAGCGATTGAAGGGCAACGAGATCAATGGATTATTGCGACGAAATCGACCTCTCGGGATTACGAGGGCATGAAAGCCGATGTGGCCATTAGCTTAAGCAATCTTAGAACGGATTACATTGATTTGTATCAGTTCCACTTTGTAAAGACGATGGAAGATTTAGATAAGATTCTATCTGAAAATGGTGCCTACAAAGCCTTATTGGAAGCGAAAGCCGAGGGTAAAATAGGCCATATAGGTATTACAAGCCATAGTGTGGATGTGCTTTCTGAAGCCTTGGACCGAGGTGGATTTGAAACCATTCAATTCCCTTACAATCCGGTGGAAAGTCAAGGCGAAGCTATTTTTGAACGCGCTAAGGGTCTGGACATCGGTGTCATTTTGATGAAGCCGATTGCAGGTGGCGCTATACGACAAGGTGAGATTAGCATCAAATACGTCTTGAATAACCCGAATGTGACGGTAGCCATTCCAGGCATGGACAGCGTAGATCAGGTGAGAAAGAATTCGGCAGTGGGCAAAGAACCTTTGGCACTGACAAAAGAGGATTTAGATATCATCAGAGAAATCAAGGATGAATTAGACGGTGCTTTTTGTAGAAGATGCAATTATTGCGCCCCATGTAGTCAAGGCATCGATATTCCACTTCAGTTCGTAGTAGAAGGCTATTTGATGCGTTACCATTTAGAGGAGTGGGCTTACGGCAGGTACAGCAGCCTTGCGGTAAAATCAGACAACTGTATCCAGTGCGGTGTTTGTGAGACCAGATGTCCTTATGACCTACCGATTGGTGAGATGATGAAACGGGTTTCTAAAAACTTTAAAAATTATGAAGAGACACTAAAGAAATAATAAAAAAAGACGCGATGCCGGTGATGGCCATCGCGTCTTTTACATATGGGCATATCATTATTCAATAGGATTCAAAAACTTATTGGCGGTCACTGGAATACCCAGTGGTGTATTGCC
>JAFGTX010000213.1 GCA_016938815.1 Clostridia bacterium
GCGCGCTCTCGTCTTTCTTTGTATTTTATATATTAGTGACCGCCACATGCGCTACATGAACCACAAGATGACTCTGGTTGGTTGACAGGTACAACAAGGTAACCGTTACCTAAAAATTCTACTTTCATTTCACCAACTTGGTCATATAAGTCTTTGTCCATAACAAATGTGATTTCGTTTGATTCATCCATTAAATCTGTATCTTTCACTGAATCAAGGGATAAACCAAAGTTTGGACCAGAACAGCCCATACCTGCTAAATATAATCTAACAGTGCCAGGAAAATCTGGTTGTTGTTCGATAACTTCTTTAATAGCATCTATTGTATCTTGATTTGTTAATATTTTCATACCTCATCCTCCTCATCTTCATACATACGCCTTGATTATATCATAGCTTCCGGAATCGCCAGCCACATTTTTATTAATGGAAGTGGGTTGATGTATATGGAAAATTAATAGTTAGGCTACAATTGTATGTTCTTCATATCCATTGGTAGCGTCCAGTAGCGATTATTGAACATAATGAGACAGGGCTGACCATTAACGGAAAGCATCCTATCTTGAATGTCTGTAGGAATCAAACTTGCATCGACCGTATAAATTTGATATTGGCCAAGAAAAAGATCATCTTCATAAAAAGTAACATTTGCGTATACATCGATTAGAGCAGGCTGAAGCATGTGATGGTATTTCTTATCAAAGGTTGAGAGGGGTATGAGGCCCTCTATTTTTTGTCGTGCCTCAGTTCCTTCATAATTTGCCAACTCTTTTCTGAAAGCATCTGTGAAGACAATCCGATTGGAGGCTTCTATCTGCTCCAGTTGAAGGATTGTCTTTGCCATGGCACGCTGTTCTGTAAAATGTATCATTACAACTGTCATTAGAAGTAAGAAAATGACGATTGCTACTAATAAACGAATGGATTTTTTCATTGTTTCTCTCCTGATTATTGCATTGCAAGATAGTTTCGGATACCGATGTCGAGTAGACCGATATTATCGCTAAAATCACTATTTTGAGTTGTTTTTCTATACTCTAATGCAGCTCTTTTATCACCGACATATGCGTAGCTGTAGACTGTTTTGCCTGCACGGTAAGGGTACACATCATTGATTTCGACTTCTTTATTATAGTTGACATTGGCAATATATTTGTTGCCGGTGACATCGTTTATGATAGAGACGACGCCGGTCCCTGTAGATGCTGTATAGAAAATCCAAGCGATGGTACTTTGAGGGACACCTAGTAAAATAGCGGCAATGCCGATGGTGGTACCTGCGTTGATGATCCAAGATGTCTTTTTAGTTCTATAGAATGATTTGCTTTCATAAAGCTTGGCATACACACCATCTTTACTTTTTCCGGCAATCAATTTATTACTGTAGGGTGCACCGTATTCTTCTTCGAGGGCATCATCTATTTTACTTGCAACGCTGCGTGTTGATTTTATTTCAGCCATTTCGAATGATGATGAATAGCTTTTTTCGGTTAACTGAATTTTACCATTAACGACATCATTTCTCAATTGTTGTATAAGCGCTACTTTATCTTTACTGGTCGCCTGAATGTTTTTTAAAGATACTTTGTCGGTAGCTTCAATTGTCTTTGAGGCGATGACCGTGTTTTTGCTGCTATTACTTTTCTTATGGATATCCACTTGGCCACTTCGCGTCATGTCGATAGCGATGGTCTGGTCTTTGTTTTTTTCATAGTAATAAAGATTGCCTTGATATTCACTAATTTCCTTAACAACTTCACCGTCATCATTTAAAATACGTTCTATGATTTTAAAATCACCGTTTACAGAAAGATCTGAAATGCTTTGATCTGCAAAGGAATAAATGCAGATGGAACTTAAAAGACTCATTGTCAGTACCAAACTCAAGATTCTGTTTAACATGTTTTTCTCTCCTTTACTCATGGGTCATAAAAAATTGTGTACAATAGCTTGAATCCATAGTGGACGTAAGAAGCCTTAGCCTTATTTCGTCCACTTAAAAACCTCCCTTCATTATTAACAACAATTTAGGCTTGAATTTTGTTACACATTTTGCGAAATTTTATATCGTGAAATACCTTAAGATTAGTGGTAAAATGATTAGTATGAAAAAATTTAAACGTATTTTTATAGAAATCTCCAATGTCTGCAATTTGTCTTGCTCATTTTGTCCACCAACTTGCAGGGCGCCGAAAACCATGTCTGTCAAAGACTTTGAGAAGGTGATGCAGCGACTGGAAGGACATGGAGACAACGTGTATCTACATATAAAAGGTGAGCCGCTCTTGCACCCGAATTTTGAAGAAATTCTGGCGCTATGTAAAGCTTACAATAAAAAAATCCATATCACGACCAACGGTACGTTACTGGATCGACGAGGCGAAGTGATTTTGAAGAACTCGGCGGTGCGCTTACTCAGCATCTCACTTCAAAGTTTTGAGGCGACAGACGATGAAGAGGCTTATATACGCTATCTGGACAAAGTGCTTTCCGTGGTAAAAAAGGGGCTTGAGGAAACTGATATTCTCTTTGGACTACGACTGTGGAATTTTGAAGATGCGACGCTGGTCGCTAAAGGAAAAACTCAGAGAACGCTGGATTACATAGAATCCTATTTAGGGCTATCTGGTCCGATTACGATAACTGATCCGAAGACCAATGGCCTTAAGCTGGCTCACAAAGTTTACATCAGCAAGGGATATGAGTTCGATTGGCCTTCGATGTCCCATGACCTAGTTGCTAAAGAAGGCACGTGCTATGGTTTAAGACGGCAAATAGGAATTCTCTCAACGGGAGAGGTTGTGCCTTGTTGCTTGGATGCAGAGGGGGTTATAACGCTGGGAAACATTCTAGAATCTGATTTTGAGGCAATTGTCATGTCGCCTCAGTCGGTGAGGATTAGGACTGGATTTGAAAATAATAGGCTTGTAGAACCACTTTGCCAGCGATGTGATTATCGAGAGAGATTTGTGTAACGTTGTAAATTTAGGCGTTGTATGGTATTCGAGAATAGAGTGAAAGATTAGAAATTTCTAAAAATTCCTACTTATTGAATTTAATTGAAATTAGTTTTGGAGTGTGTTACAATCCTTAAGGTGAATTAATTTGGGTTTGCTAAATGACTCGTAATATTTGCATAATAGGAGGAAGAATCATGTTGAAAAGAAATTTACTAATTGCAGGTGTTGTTATTTCTCTTGCTGCATTAACAGTAGGCTGTACAGCTAAAGCAGAAGAACCAACAGACGCTACAGTAGAGACAACAGTAGAAGCTACAGAAGCAACTGATGCTACAGTAGAAGCAACAGAAGAAGCTACAACTGAAGAAGCGACTACAGAAGAAGC
>JAFGTX010000214.1 GCA_016938815.1 Clostridia bacterium
AACGACGTGTTGATCAAACCCTATAATGTTGAACAGATTTACAGAACGATAGGAAAATATGCAATAGCGCCTGTGACTAGTACAACCACATCAAATAGGAGCAAGAGTAAAAAGCCTTGTGATCCGATGCTTAAACCACTTGAAATGGTAGGTGTCGATGTCAATGGTGCCCTTATGCGTCTAAATGGCAGCGCCGAGATTTACGTGAACTTGCTTGGCAAATTCATGGAGGAATATGCCGATTGGTCGTCTGAGCGCTTGGAAAAAGAGAAAAGAAGACCGGAATTGAAGATTATCTATCATACGTTGAAGGGGCTTGCAGCTAACCTTGGTGCCAATGAAATCCAGCGTCTTGCTGCGATACTTGAAAAGTATGCAGTTTCTGAAGAGAAGCAAGTCGGTGAAAAAGATATAAGAGCCCTAGATCAAGCGATTGAGGGTTTCATGAAAGCCATTCAACAGGTGGTTGATCAGTATGGCACGAAAGAGGCATCAGAAAGTGCATCCAAGCTATTCTATACTTCAAATGAAATTGTAGAAATCGTCAATATGCTGATAGAAGAGCTTAAGCAGTACGATACGGCGGCGATTGACCGACTAAGGCGCTTAGACTATGAAAGATTTGCCGAGCCCATTGGCGGTATGTTCGAGAAGGCCAATAAAGCGCTTCAAGATTTTGATTTCGATACGGCCTTAAGTCATGTTAGAGAAGTTAAAGAGAAAATTTAAGGTGGAGACTATGGTTAGAGAAACGGATAATCAAGAGATGGTGTTGAAATGGCTTGAGTACGATACCGATGTATCGGATTTGGTCGTCATGGTCATTCAATCACTTCCAGAACGTTATGAAAACATGGTTTCGGCTGCTTGGCGAGAAGATGTGGAGGGTTTTGAAGGCCTTGTACACAGTCTCAAGGGTACAAGTGGTAATTTTCATATGGATGAAATTTATCAATTGGCTTTAGCGATGGACGATGACTTAAAAGTACGATGGTGTATAGACGATCAGGCATTTTTGTTTATGGAGCACCTGCATCAAGTGATGGAAAGCATACCTGAGGAATATTATGCTATGGAGGTGTTGGGAGAGTCGCTCAATGATGATTTGGAACCCTTCAAGGTTTTGATCGCTGACCCTTCCAATGACCAGGGTAAACACATACGTCAAATGCTCTTAGGACAACCTATCCAAGTAGCGTATGCGGAAAGCGAAGCGGAGATTTTCACCAGAATGCAGGCAGATCAATATGACGTTCTTATTTTGGACGTCCAATCCCCTCTTTTAGATGGGGAGCATATTTTGCATAAACTGAAAAGAGAAAAGGAAAAAAGGAAAATGTACGTACTTATATTGACGACGGATGCAACGCATGAAAAAATAGAGCATTACAGGATGATCGGTGCGGATGAACAGTTATCTAAACCAGTTGACAAAGATGCTATGCGGCAGGCTATAGTAAAGCAGATGAAGATGAGGGAGATGAGTGTATGATTTTAATTGTAGATGATGAATATTTCGTGACAGAACTGATGAAGCGTAAACTAAGTGATTTGAAGGTTAAAAGTATTACCGCCAACTCACTCGAATCTGCTAAAGAACTGGTCTCCAAATCAAGTGACATAGAACTCGTTATTATGGACTTGCATTTTCCTCAGGAAAACGGCAGAGAATTTGCAGTGTGGCTTCAGAAGCATCACCCAAATATCAAGCGGATTGCCGTAACGGCACACAGTTATGAAGTCCATAGAGAAAAAAGTGAAGAAGAGCTATTTGACCATATTTTCCAAAAACCCGTGGATTTTGAAAATGACTTGATATTATGTATCAAACGTTATCTTCGGAGTGGAGAATAGACGATTAAAATACGGCTGCTTCTTTTGAAGCGGCCATTTCTTTGCATGAGATTGAAAGTGTTGGGCGTGGGTAAAAATAGATTTGTTGATTGATGGAAAATGATTTATAATGAAAACAATAGTGTGGTTATTCTAATTTTAAGGGGATAGAAGTATGTTTATTGCACGGCAACCGATTTTTAATAAAAATCTTGGAATTTACGGTTATGAGCTTTTATTCAGGTCAGATGCTGATAGCAACAGTTTTGGAAATGCTTCTGCTGTTTCGGCGACGGCGACCGTGCTTGGGGGGTTGTTCGAAGAGGGGATTCAACAAATTGTCGGCGAAGCAAAAGCCTTCATTAATTTCGATGAGGAGTTTTTGATGTCGGATAGCATTGAGCTTATTGCCTCAGAGACACTGGTTATTGAAGTACTTGAAACGGTAAAAGTGGATGAGCTCCTGATCGGGCGCTTAAAATACTTAAAGGATTTGGGTTACAAAATTGCTTTAGATGATTTCGAGGAGAGTTATTTAAGTTATCCGATTGTACCCATTGCGGATATCATTAAGTATGATATTATGGCCACACCGCTGGATGTGATTAGGGAGGATGTCAAACGTGCCCTTAAAGATAATAAGCTTATTCTGGCAGAGAAAATAGAGACCAACGAGGAGTTTCAAGAAGCGGTAGAAATGGGCTTTCATTTATTCCAAGGTTATTTTTTCAGTAAACCTAAAATCGTGACCAATTCCAAGGTGAAAGCTTCTTCGAAAGGGGATTACGTTAGGATTATCAAAGAATTACATCAGGAGGAACCTTCTTTTGATGGGATTGCAAAGATTATTGAGTCGGACGTTAATCTGGCTTATCGTTTGTTGAAAGTAATAAGCTATAAAAAAGAGAAAGATATTTATCGCTCCATCAAGAAGATACTACTGGTTATGGGATTAAAAGAATTGGAACGCTGGATCAATGTGCTGATGCTTCAAGATTTTTCTCAAGAAAAACCGATTGAGTTGACGCGATTATCACTTATACGGTCCAAGTTTAGTGAATTTATCACCAAAAATAGTGCACTTTCAGGTAATGAAGATCAGGCGGCGATGATGTGTCTCTTCAGCATGCTGGATGTACTTTTAGAACAGCCGATGGATAAGGCACTTGAAGGGATGATGTTGCCGGATAGTGTTTATGACGCTTTGGTATTTAAAAAAGGTCCCTTTGTGCCGATTTGCCGATTGATTTCGGCCTATGAGCATGGTGACTGGCCGGAAGTAACCCTATGGGCAAAGGAGATCCACATGAACCCATATCTCTTGTCTGGAGGCTATTTACAGGCGGTACAATGGGCCAACAGTTTAACGGAGAATTTAGAAAAGGACTAGTACATGGGTACTAGTCCTTATTTTATGAGTAGAATTGGTTGGCGTATTAAACGTTGAATTTCTTCAATTGTGCATTGAGTCGTTCTGCCTTTTCATTTAAAGATTTGGAAAGATCGAGAACGAACTGAATGGATTCATCTTGGTAGTCGATGGAAGCGTTGACTTCCTCTGCTGCTGCGGCAGTTTCTTCTGTGACGGCAACGATATTATCAATTTTTGCGATAACGCCGTTTTTATTCATTTCGATTTCTTTAACTTTTTCTGAAGAAGAGTCAATCATACCAATCATTTCTTCAAGACCAGACTTGATATCACCAAATTCGCGGACCACATTTTTGTTGGCATCAACTTGTTCGGATGAAATTTCTTCCAAGGAATTGATGGCTTCCACAACTTCATAGGAGGTCGCTTCAATTTTTTCAATCATGCCTGCAATCTGACCGGTTGAAAGGCTGGTTTCTTCTGCAAGCTTTCTGATTTCATCCGCGACAACTGCAAAACCTCTACCGGCTTCACCCGCTCTAGCTGCTTCAATAGAAGCATTGAGAGCCAAGAGATTGGTTTGTTCTGCAATGGACCGAATGGTTTCTGTAATGCCTGTGATTTGACTGACGACGGATGATAGTTCACTGGTCTTGTCATTGGTTTCCTTCAAAATGACAATCGTTTCATTGGTTTTAGCATCCAGCGCTGAAACGGCCTTGAGACCTTTTTCGTTGGAAGCGCCCATCGTCGCTGTTTGTTGAATTTGAATTTCATTGAATTCACTTAAGTTATCAATGACTTTAGAAAGAATTTGCATAGCGCGTGCACTTTCTTCACTGTCGGAAGCTTGGCTGGTTGCGCCCTGTGCAATTTCAGAAACCGCAGAGGTAACACTTTTGGATGATTCACTCAGTTGCTCGCCACTATGTTTCAATTCATTGGTCGATTGATGCATATCATCCGCCAAGTGGATGACGTCTTTTACAATTTTACCCAAGGAAGTTTGCATATGTTTTAGACTGTCTATAGCCAGATAAATTTCTTTGCTGTTGGCTTTTGTCTTGATTTCAGAAACAAAATCTCCGTCGGCAATCACTTGAATGTCTTTTGTCAATGAAACAATCGGTTTGGCAATATTGTTGGAATAGATATAACCGATGCTTGCCAGAACAACCATTAGACCTAGGGAGATGAAAATAATCATGGTTACGGTATTTTCTTGCTTATCTTGTATTTTTTCTTCTAAGCCGAGGCTAAAATTCTCAAAGTTAGTGCGGCTTTCATCTGCAAGTGCCAGTACATCGGCCTTTTCGAAGTTGGCCATGATCGTTGCATTGATGCCGGGTACTTTTTTAACAACACCAATTTTGTCACTGCCGTTAAAGGTGTAATCAATACGTTTCAAATCAGTTTCAGAACTATTGATATAAGCCGTGATTTCTGGGATAGGTGTTTCCTTGCCAACGTATTTGTATTGCTCTGGATCTGTGATACCAAGATCTAGAGGGTGATTTAAAGCAACGCCGGAAGCATCGATAGCAATAACGTATCCCGTTTCACCCACTTGGTAACGATTGAGCATTTCTTGTAACATGACGAGGGAAACGTCGGCACCGATAACGCCAACGATATCGCCATGATCATCTTCTACAGTGTGTACGGCAGAAAGAATCAACTGTCCTGTCGAAAAGTCGATATAAGGGGCTGTCCAAATGAATTCACCTGGATGATTCATCGCATCTTGATACCACGGACGTGATGTCGGGTCGTATTCTGGTGTCTCCCAACCGGTCGCAGTATAGGTTCTCTTATCTTCGTAACCGATATATAGGAACATGACCGCTTCCTCGCTCTGCAAACGCACATTTGCAAGCGAGGCTCTAACAGAGGCTTCTAAAGCGGCTGATGTATCCTTGCCCGCATCTTTTAGTCCTTGGTCATTCAGCATAATGTTAACGGCCAACTCAGGAATCTTGAAGTAATTGGTCAAAACGTCGTTTAGGACATCTAATTGCTGCTCAGAACTGATGAGGCTGGTTTCAACCAGTGTATCGGAAAAAGCATCTGAAATCTTATGTCCTTCTTCCTGGATTTCCATTTTTGTTTCTCCAACCATGTCAATAATGCTGTTTCTGATAAATAAGGTTGAAACAGTCAGTGCGATTACGATAAAAACACCAATGACGATGGCGATTTCCATTCTTAAACTTCTTGATTTATTCATAGACACCTCCACTTTTATTATGTATAAACCGATGAATACAGCATATATATACCATGGTGCAAAAGCAAATAAACAGGAAAATCTTCATGGAATATTGTATCCATACAAAAATCATAAATATAATAATTGTATTGATAATTGTATTGCGTGACGATATAATTTTAAAAAAGATGGATACAATAATATATAACAGGGGGTACAATATGAATAAACAATACAATTTAAACAAAAATTTAGCGCAAATGTTGAAAGGTGGCGTCATCATGGATGTGACAACACCAGAAGAAGCAAAAATTGCAGAGGAGGCAGGTGCTTGTGCCGTTATGGCACTTGAAAGAGTACCAGCGGATATCCGTAAGCACGGCGGTGTGGCAAGGGCTTCTGACCCAGATATGATTAAGGGTATTCAGGCGGCGGTTTCAATCCCCGTCATGGCAAAAGTGAGAATCGGTCATTTCGTAGAAGCACAGATATTGGAAGCACTTGAAGTCGATTATATAGATGAAAGTGAAGTATTGACACCAGCAGACCCGATGTTACACATTAACAAGAGGGATTTTTCTGTGCCCTTTGTTTGCGGCGCGAAAAATTTAGGTGAAGCCTTGAGAAGAATCGCAGAGGGTGCGTCCATGATCAGAACCAAAGGCGAGCCGGGGACGGGTGATGTTATCGAAGCGGTGCGTCACATGCGTATGATGAATTCTGAAATTGCGAGAATTCAAAGTCTAAGAAAAGAAGAGTTATTCAATGCAGCCAAAGAGCTTCAAGCACCTATCCAGCTGGTGGAATACGTGCATGAGCATGGTGCGCTACCCGTCGTTAACTTTGCTGCAGGTGGAGTAGCGACGCCAGCGGATGCCGCGATGATGATGCAATTAGGCTGTGATGGTGTCTTTGTCGGATCGGGTATTTTCAAGTCAGGAGACCCTAGAAAACGTGCTGCGGCAATTGTCAAAGCAGTGACCCACTACAAGGATGCTAAAATGTTGGCGGAGATATCAGAGAAGCTTGGTGAACCCATGGTAGGCATCAACGTGTATTCTATCAAGAACGAAGAATTAATGGCGAATAGAGGCTATTAATATGAAAAAAATTGGGGTATTGGCACTGCAAGGTGCTTTTCGTGAACATGTCGAGAAAATAGAAGAACTTGGCTATCAGGCGATAGAGGTCAGAAAGTCAGAAGATTTGGAGGATATAGACGGCATCATTCTACCAGGTGGCGAAAGTACGGCGATGGGTAGGTTGTTATCCGATTTTCGCATGAAGGCGCCTCTAATTGAAAAGATAAAAAGCGGTATGCCAGTCTGGGGAACATGCGCCGGTATGATTCTCCTTGCGAAAGAGCTGGAGGATGATGCCACCGTCCACCTTGGCGTCATGGATATTGTCGTAAAGCGCAATGCCTATGGTAGACAGATTGCTAGCTTTGAAGTGGACGAGGTGATAGAGCGGATTTCAGATGAAGCCATACCACTGGTTTTCATCAGGGCACCTTACATTGTAGCGTTGGGTCAAGAGGTAGAATTGATTCATTCGGTAGATGGCAATATAGTCGCTGCGAGGCAAGAAAACATGCTGGTTACAGCATTTCATCCCGAGTTGACGGATAACAAAAAATGCCATGCTTATTTTTTGAAAATCGTGGAAGATTTTGCTTGTACACAGAAAAAAAAGAGCGTATAATCAATCCATAAAATAGATAAGGAGTGAATTCCCTGAGAACACTTACAATAACATAGCGTGATTTGAGAGCATCTTCATAGAAAACAACTATTATTTGTGATGGTATTAATATAGGATTTTTATGTGAAGATGCTTTTTTGATGCGTGTATTCGAAAGAGATCACGGCAAACTGTGGGTGTATGGGCAATTCTAATGTGGTAATGAAAGAGGATTTATTGAAATCTATCGAATGTGAGCAGATCAGTGTGGCTGAGGAATCGGATCTTGACTTTTTATGGCGGTTGGAAGTACTGTGCTTTGAAGATTACAGACGATCGACCAAAGCCATGATCAAGCGAAGCATCACCAGTGAGTATCAATTTGTACTGATGATTGACGACGAGCAACAACAGCGGGTTGGCAGTGTCACTGTGCGACGTTATAAAAAAATGCTACGCATCATGTCTTTGGCGATACTGCCGGAAGCGCAGGGAAAAATGTATGGCAAATGGCTGGTCGATGCCGTGATTCAAATAGGAAAAGATATGTTTTCTGATGGCATCACCCTGGAAGCGGATTCCAACAGCGACCGTCTCATTAGCTGGTATGAATCATTTGGCTTTGAACAGGTCAAGGTTTTAGAGGATTATTACGCTAAGGACAAACATGCCATTAGAATGCAGATGTCTCTGACAGAGGTCTTTCAGTATTTGGTGGTGACGGATTTCGATACGAACTTTTTTGATGATTTTCCTAACATCAAGCATATTCGCGCCGGAGAGTATATCGATAATGTGACCTATCAGTTGGCAAAGGACATACGAGTGCTTAATTTCTGTTCTAATTACAAATATCAAACGGTAGGTTATTACGTTTCATTGCTGGCTCTTGCAAGGAATCAAGTCGTATATCCTAGTGCGGGACTCTTAAGGGATATAGACAATCGAAAAGTGGTTAGAAGTATCGGCGAAGAGGCGCACCAGCTGATGCAAGCCGTACTTGAGTCGTGTGATTCGGGCACTTTGACCATCAACAGCTATTTCGGAAAAGCCGATCATCCCAAATATCAAAAATTGATTAGCCGATTAAACACCTTATACCATGCACCGCTGATGAGATATCAGTTCAAGAAGAGTGATTGCTGGTATTTAAACCATCTGGATGTCATCTCATTTCAAGAGTTGGAAGACAAGCAGTTAGAGGCTTTGCATGACGAGGCAAAAGCCTACTTTGCCAACCAGAAATTCATTAGAAGCTCAATCAAGTACCATGAGTACGATTTAGCCATACTGATCGATCGTGATGAAAAACTCCCACCATCGGATCAGGCGGCATTACATGCTTTTGAAGAGGCAGCTGGTTTATTGGGCTTTTACGTGGAGTATATTACGAAAAAGGATTTTGCCAGAATTCCTGAGTTTGACGCTCTCTTTATCAGGACGACGACCAGTGTTAATGATTATACCTATGAATTTTCACGCTATGCCTATGCGGAAGGCTTGGTGGTTATCGATGATCCTTGGTCTATTTTGCGGTGTGCCAACAAAATTTATTTGCATGAGGCATTAAGCCACAACAAGGTTAGAACCCCTAAGACGTGGGTATTGAATAAGAAAGGGCATACTGTGAGTGCCTTAAGTGCGCTGGAGTATCCTTTGATTCTTAAATTGCCGGATAGTGCTTTTTCAGCAGGCGTTTATAAGGTCACTGATAAAGAAGATTGCCGTTTGAAGCTGAAGGAGATGTTCAAGCAGTCGGAGCTGATATTGGCACAGGAGTACATGCCGACAGATTATGACTGGCGCATCGGCGTGCTAGATGGCGAAGTGATTTATGCCTGCAAGTATTATATGGCAAAAGGTCATTGGCAAATCGTCAATTGGGAGAATGACAAGAAGGCATTTGAAGAAGGGGCCTACGAAGCCATCGCCCTAAACAAAGTCCCTAAGGAAGTGCTTAAAACGGCTTTGAAAGCAGCAAGGGTTATTGGTGACGGTCTCTATGGTGTGGATGTCAAAATGAGTGATTCCAAGGCCTATGTCATTGAAGTCAATGACAATCCTAACATCGATTCAGGCGTAGAAGACGGTATTGAAGGTAGTGCACTATATATGAAGGTCATGTTATCCTTTTACAATCGGCTCAAGAATGATTTGACACTGCTCCGGAATATTAATTAAAATGGTAATAGATAAAGAAGTGAGACGATATTATGAACATGAAAGAACTGCAGAAAATATACGCTTATGATCCCATAAAAGAAAAATTCATCATCGATGTGCAGTTGGAGGATTATCGTGATGCTTATAGTGATTGGGATTTCTCCCCCTTCATTAATAGGGATCTGGATGAAGACCTCATCGAGTTCCTCTTGGAATGCTCCATGGAGATTCCACTCAAGTATGCGTTGATGATTGATTTTCATATTTTGCATCAAGCCAAGAGTCAGAAGAGGGAAGAACGTACTTTGACGGGTATGAAGAACTTCTTCCTGTATCAGTTGAGAAAGATGAAGAACCAAAAAGTTCGGGTTTTCAAAGACATTGTTTCATTCTTGGCGATTGGCAGTGTCCTCCTGATTTTAGGATCTTCCATGAAAAACTTTTTCAAGGAATCTCTACTGCTTTACTTGATGTCGGAAGGCTTATTCATCGGCGGATGGGTTATGCTTTGGGAGATGTTTTCTGCGTGGTTTTTTGATATGAAAAAGTTGAATGATAAAATTCGTCACTATAAACGGTTGCTCAATGCAGAAATCAGGTATTCCTACAGTCAGAACAATTAAAAAGGTGGTTGAAGATGAATTTATACGATCCGTTTAATATATTTCACTCAAAAAAGAATTTTGTAGGCGAACCACCGGGTTCGATTGCATACACTGGTCATTTTACTGATGTGGATATTGCCATCGAAGCTATTTTCTACGATGACACTATCATTTCGACAAGCCGTGTTGAAGATATAAAAGGTCCTTTCGATTCTGCTAAGGTTTACTGGTATAATGTTGTCGGCCTACATGATGTTGAGTTGATAAAGGGGATCGGAGAGCGTTTTCAACTGCACCATATGGATCTTGAGGATATTGTGCATGTCTCCAAATGGAGCAAGATTGAGGATCAGCATGATTACGTCTTCGCCATTTTCAAGATGATTTACATGAAAGCGGAGGCCATTGTCCATGAACATGTTTCTATCATTAAAAAGGATAATGTTATCATCACCTTCCAGGAGACCCCAGGTGATGTGTTTGATGATGTGAGAAGACGGTTAAATGGCAAAAATGGTCGTATCAGGACTCAGGACGCCGACTATCTTCTTTATGCTTTGATGGATGCCCTTGTGGATCAGTACTTTGTCATCATCAATAAGATTTCATCTGATTTCAGGGACATCGAAATGAAAATTCTCGATAACGATATCGACAGTCGGGACCAAGTCTATCACCTGAGAAAGGAATTGATGTATCTCATCAACGCGGTGATGCCAATCAAGGAATCCATTCTCTATTTGGCGAAAGGGGACACACGTCTGATGACGGAAGTCATGACGCCATATTATGGGGATTTGATGGAGCATATCAATCAAATTGCAGATGCTTTGGTAGCTTATAAAGAAATGACCGTCAGCTTGCATGAAATGCAAATGTCAAATGTCAGCAACGATATGAATAAGATTATGATGACCCTCACGATTTTTTCGGCCATCTTCATTCCACTTTCTTTTCTGGCAGGGGTTTTCGGCATGAACTTTGTTCATATGCCCGGGATGGCCATTCCGTCGGCATTTTATATCTTCGTCGCTGTGTGCTTTGTGATTGCGGCAGCGATGCTTTGGTTCTTTAAATCGAAAAGATGGTACTAAAAATAAATATTAAAGGTGAATTATGAAAACATTAGATTCGTTGGAAACTATTTCTGATGGCAAGTTATACGATATAAAGGATATGGCGAGGGTTGATACTGGCGGCTGCAAAGATTGCTGTGATTGTTGCCATGGTGTTGGAGAATTGGTGGAGTTGACGCCTTATGATGTTCATGAAATCGTTAGGGGATTACAAACCTCTTTTGAGGCCTTGTTAGAGGAAAAATTGACCTTGCGGGACGAATGTGGTCTTTTGAGACCACATCTGAAAATGGTGGGTGAGACGGAGCAGTGCAGCTTTTTAGATGATAGCGGCCGTTGTGGGATTCACGCCTACAGACCGGGAATCTGCAGATTGTTCCCCCTAGGACGGGTTTACAGCGACAATGATTTCAAGTATTTTCTACAGCTAGATGTTTGTTCAAGACCTAATTTAGAAAAAATGAAGGTGAAAAAGTGGATTGGTATTGATCACTATAAAGAAAATAAGGCCTTTATACTCAGTTGGCACTATTTTATGAAAGCGCTGGAGTTTCGCATGAAATTTATTAAAGATACTGCAGAACGAAGTGCGGTGAATGACTATTTGCTGGACCTTTTCTACCGTGAAAGGTGGGAAGATGCACTGAATTTCTACGAAGAATTTGATCAATCACTTGCCCTAGCAAAAGAAAAGTTAGGTATATTGTAAATAGAAAGCCCAAGGTCGGATGACCTTGGGCTGTTTTGATGTCCTAGAACAGATTATAAATCAAGTTTCAAATCGTCTTTTTTGATCCAGCTGATTTTTCTCAGAACGCTAGCGAACGCCAGAGATAGGATTGCTGGCAAAATGAAATGCACCAGTAAGATAGGACCATAAATGTTGACACCTGTATAACCGGCCGCCTCCATCGCTTCAATGGTACCCAACTGACCAACTAGGCCGCTGGTGCCCATTCCGGAACCAACCGGTGTGTTTTGTAGCTTGAAGATGACGGTGGCAATGGGTCCGGTGATGGCTGAGGCTAGAATCGCCGGAATCCAAATGCGCCAGTTGCGGACGATATTCGGCATCTGTAGCATGGATGTGCCAAGACCTTGAGACAAGAGACCCGACCACTTGTTTTCTTTAAAGCTGATGACTGCAAAACCGATCATTTGTGCAGAACAGCCCGCAGTTGCAGCACCCGCTGCAAGCCCACTGAGGCTGAGCATAATACCGATAGCAGCACTACTGATTGGGAGTGTTAAAGCAATACCCATGACAACAGAGACGATGATACTCATCGGCAGGGTATGCATTTCGGTTGCGGTCATAATCATTTGACCAAAGGCTTTCATAAAAGTATCGATATAAGGTCCAACCCACGTACCGATCATACTACCAACGATGATGGTCACAGAAGGGGTGACGAGAATATCTACCTTGGTCTCTTTGGAAACCATTTTACCGAATTCAGCACCGAAAATTCCGGCAAGAAAGGCACCGACAGGACCACCAAGTGCACCACCTATAGAGCCGGTGATGGTGGAAGCAAAAATAACCAGTGGTGGCGCTTCTAGTCCATAGGCAACGCCAACGGCAATTGCCGGGCCGGTCATCGCTCTTGCGGCGGGCCAAATGGTTTCACTCAAGAGTGGTATACCAAGCTTAAGGCCGATTTGATTGAGGATGCTGCCTATGATGAGTGTGCCAAACAGTCCATAAGTCATGTAGCTGAGTGCTGTGATGAGATATCTATGGGCTGTGATCTCCACATTCTTTCTTTTTAAAAATGATTTAAATGTACTCATGATTCCCTCTCTTTTTAAGTTTTTAAGTTCCTATAGTTAGTTATACACTATTCTGGATGACTTGACAACTGACATGACAGAGAAAGACGTATCAGAATATTTGACAAATCGGGCAATTATCTTCATAATGAAGATAATTGAATTGAGGTGAAAAATTTTGAAACTGGTCAATCAGAAGGGACAGACCTTTGAACAATTCATCAAAGCATATGATGCGAGCAAATATCAGAAGCCGTCGGTAACAACCGATGCCGTTATTTTTTCCATTGATGATGACGCGCATGAAGGCGGTCGTGGTAAGGTCCTTCAGGTACTTTTGATTAAGCGAAAGGATCATCCGTGCATCGGCCAATGGGCCCTTCCAGGTGGCTTCCTCAATATGTCGGAACCCCTGTACAAAGGTGCTCAAAGGGAACTTGGCGAGGAAACCAACATCCATGTGTTCATGGAACAGCTGAAAACATTTGGAGACGATCCCAATCGAGATCCACGGGATAGGATCGTATCGGTGGCCTATATGGCGCTTATTGACAAGGCAAGCCAGCAAATCAGCGCGGATGATGATGCAGAAGATGCTAAATGGTTCAGTATCTATCGGGAAGAAAGAGTAGAGGCTGAAATTTGCGAGGATAGTTGGGGGTTGCATAAATCCCATCGCATTACCCATTACCGTTTTGTCTCGGAAGACAGAGAGACGGTGATTGAGTTTGATTTGGACGTTAACGTTGAATTTTCAGGATACAATCACACTCAGACCGAGGTGGCGGTCAAAAACAACACAGGATCAGATTTGCTGGGCTTTGACCATCCGGAAATTATCGACTGCGCTTTGACCCGTCTTATGGGTAAGGTGGATTATGAACCGGTGGCGCTGAGCTTGCTGCCGAGAACTTTTACTTTGCCTGAATTGATGGAAGTTTACGAAGTGATAAAAAATGAGCGTTTTGCAAAAAAGAATTTTCATAGAAATATATTGAACAGAGGTTTTTTGAAAGAGACAGGAGAGGTGCGGGCTTCTGGTGGAAAAGGTAAACCGGCAAAAGTCTACACCTTTGATTTCAACTGGGCGATTTGGAATAGAAGGTAACCCTAAAGGGAGGAACGATATGAATAATAAAGAAAACAGCATGGATCTTTACATCGATTTTTACGAATTTACAATGGCGCAGGTGCTATTTGACAATAATAAGCATGAGGAAATTGCCTATTTCGATTACTTTTTTAGAAAAGTGCCGGATGAAGGCGGTTTTGCCATTATGGCAGGCCTACAACAGCAAATCGAGTTTATCGTCAATCAAAGATTTTCTCCGGAAGACATTGATTATTTAAGAGCGCAGGGGATGTCGGAAGGCTTTTTAGAGTATCTCAAGGATTATAAATTCACGGGGGACATTTGGGCCATTCCTGAAGGCACCCCTGTATTTCCTAATGAACCTCTGGTTACCATCAGGGGTACCATGTTGGAACA
>JAFGTX010000033.1 GCA_016938815.1 Clostridia bacterium
GTCATATAAGTATAGAAAATCGTAATTTTACTGACGGTACCCGCATGGCCGCCGCCTTCAATAAAATCGTCCACCGCAAAAGGCTTCAAGACAAGAATCAAGACCCCACCTGCAAAATTAGACAAACTGCCCTGAAGGGCCAAACCGACAGCAAGACCCATCGCACCAAGCAATGTGATGAAAGTCGTCATCTGGACCCCTAGCATACTTGCTACCGTAATGAGTAACAGGACCTTTAATGCCATTCTGATTAAGGAATCAAGGAATAGGCGTACCGTCTTATCCATCGCTGATTTCTCAAAGGTCTTGTCGATCACAACCGACAAATGCTTGATGACCTGCAGACCAACCACCAAGACGACAAGCGCGTAAAGGATTGTCAGACCCATGTCATATGCTGAATTCATAATTTTTTCCATTCGTTATTCCTCCTCTATCTTGGGATATCATACCCATTTTATGATGTGTTGCTCAAAAACATACATTTGACTAAGGCCGCCTTCCTTGGGTATATATCTAACAATAGACAAAAGGAGGTAGCTTATGTACAAATACATTCCCAACTTACTGACCATTTTACGACTGCTTCTTGTGCCTGTTTTTCCAATGGTTTATTTTTCAGGTTCCAAAACGGCTATGACTCACGCCTTATTTATCTTCATCATCGCAGGTTTTACCGACTTTCTCGATGGTTATATCGCAAGACGTTTCAATTTGACCTCTGTCGTCGGAACCGCACTCGATCCTCTGGCAGACAAGTTGATGCTTTTAACCACCCTGACCTGCTTATATCTATCAGGGTATTTGCCACTAGTGATAATCGCCATCATGTACCTCAAAGAGTTGACCATGATGCTCACTGGACTTTACATGTACTTCCGTAAAGAGAAATTGGTGGTATCCTCCAATATATTCGGCAAGCTGGCGACCCTTATTTTTTCCATAGCCGTTGTATTAACCATGCTTAAGCCGACCGGACAGCTACACCTCATCTTGCTCTATACGGCCTTGCTCTTCAAGCTAACAGCCTTTAGCAGCTACGCCATCCATTTCTTCAAACATACGTCAAAAGTCATGAAACACTAGCTATTCAAGCGGTTTTAACGATTCTTCGCCTGTCAAATTCTTGATGAACTGAACCAGTAAAGTTATTTCAGATTCAATGTCCTCCAGTGATACAATTTCACTCGGCGAATGCATATA
>JAFGTX010000215.1 GCA_016938815.1 Clostridia bacterium
AGTGGTCGGGGTGGCAGGATTTGAACCCGCGACCCTTTGGTCCCAAACCAAATGCGCTACCAAACTGCGCTACACCCCGATTCATTTGTGTGTCTATCCTTCTGACAACTCTTATTTTACACACCTAGATATCACTAGTCAACACTTTTTTTGATAAAACTTTAACTTATTATCAATATTTCTGATACAACCTCTTTGCCAATCTCAAGAAGGGCAAAAGTCTTCTCCAAATGACCCCTTGGATGACTTACACTACCGGGGTTCATGATCAGTATATCATCTTCCACAAATCTCGCCATCATATGGGTGTGACCGAACAAGACCACGTCAGCTTCCACTTCCAACGCCTTGTAAAAAATCTTATGGTAAGTATGCTTTACATCGTAGCGATGACCATGGGTAATAAAGATCTTCTTACCACCAATGGTCAATAGACGATCCTCCGGCAAGGTACTGTTAAAATCACAGTTTCCTTTGACACCAATTACCTCAATACCCACTGCCTCTTCAATCATTGGACCATCTTCAGCATAATCACCTAAATGTATGATGAAATCCAAGGGTTTGATTCTATTAATCGCTTCAACGACGTTGGCAACATGACCATGCGTATCGCCAACGACTCCAATTCTCACCGTTTCCATCTTTACCTCTTCGCTAATTCCAACTTAAGGATTTTAAGTGCCTCTGCACGATGGCTCAAAGAACTTTTCTCTTCGTCATTCATTTCTGCATAAGTTTTATCCATGTCATCTACTATGAATAAGGGGTCATAGCCAAACCCGTTGCCGCCCTTACGCTCAAATCCGATATGGCCCTTCACTTCGCCTCGCGCTACAATCTTCTCACCTGATGCCGTCAAGTAGGTAATCACCGTCACAAAAGTCGCTGTACGCTTTTCATAAGGCACATCCGTCAAAGCTTCTAACAACTTATCGTTGTTGTCCTCATAGTTACATCCTTCGCCCGCATATCTAGCAGAATAAACGCCTGGCGCACCGTTTAACGCATCGACCTCCAAGCCGGAATCATCGGCAAGTGTCACCTCGGCGCCAATAGCACGCATAACTGCTTCCGCCTTGATGAGGGAATTTTCTTCAAATGTCGTACCATTCTCTTCAATATCACCTTCAAAACCTGCATCTTTCATGGTTTCAAGGGTTATATCAAAATCCCTTAATATAATGCCTATTTCATGCACCTTATGGGCGTTGCCCGATGCCAATACCGCTTTTTTCATATGAACATCTACTCCAATATCTCTTTTTGATACGCAATCAAGCGCTTGATACCCATTTCTCCCAGTGCCAGCAGACTAAAGAGCTCATCCTTTGAAAAGGGAGCCTCCTCGCCAGTACCTTGAACCTCTATAAATTTGCCACTTTCCGTCATAATCAGATTCATATCCACATGGGCAGTCGAATCCTCCTCATAGCATAAATCAAGAAGCGCTTCACCATTCCTGATGCCCACACTTACTGCCGCTACAAATTCACGAATCGGATTCTCCTTGATGACACCTTCTGCCATCAATTTCTTAACGGCAATGACCAGCGCAACAAAACCGCCTGTGATTGAAGCGGTTCTCGTCCCGCCATCCGCTTGAATGACATCACAGTCGATCCAAATCGTACGTTCACCCAACTTATCCATATCCACTACAGAACGCAGAGAACGTCCAATTAGCCTCTGAATTTCCATTGTCCTGCCGTCAATTTTACCTTTTGAAGCATCCCTTTGCTTTCTCGAATGCGTAGAAGCCGGAAGCATCGAATACTCTGCCGTCACCCAGCCTGTACCCATACCTTTTAAAAAAGGCGGTACTTTTTCTTCCACCATCGCTGTACAAATTACCTTGGTATTACCCATTTCTATCAAAACCGAGCCATCAGGATGCATAATGAAGTCTTTGGTCATTTGTACCGGTCTTAATGCATCGCTGCTGCGTTCGTCGATTCTTTTTATCATATCGTCACCTCTTCCTGCTCTCATTATAATAAAATATACTTCAAAATAAAAGCGCCGAACATGACGTTCGACGCAATAACCTTATTTTTTACGGATGAGCATCAAAGCCACATCGTCTTCAAATCGATCCTCTTCGTTGGTATTGAGCATCATATGGAAGAACCAGTACATGTGATCCAGAAAATCTTCTTCCCGACCTTTAAGCTGATGACCGTTTTTCGATAGGTACTCATGGACCATCGGCCAATTGGCAAAATCGCTTTTTTGACCATTGCAAAATATACCATCTGTGTAAAGCAGCAGGGTGTCATCATGGTGAATGGTCATGGCATGTTCTTCATAGTGCAGATTCTCAAAAGCGCCTACCAGCGGTCCACTCTCTTCCAGTACGATGGTTTTGTCGATGTCGTTTCGGTACAGAACCGGATAAGGCTGGCCTGCATTGGAAAAAGTCAAGATATCCTTGTAGATGCATCCCACAAAGCCCGTGAAGGTCGTGTAATTGTTGACCATCATGCCCGAGTAATCCATAAAATCAAAAATGTTATTGTTGATGTGGGTCAGTACGGCTCCAGGTGTCATATCGCCATGCTGTAGGCTGGTCCTGAAAAGAATCTTGACCATGGAAGAAGCCATGCTGGCTGCAATACCATGACCCGTCACATCTGCAATCATGAACCAGGTCTTACCGTTGATTTCAACGCAATCGAAGAAGTCACCACCGATACCAATGCAGGGTTCAAAGCGGATAAATAGGTCGACATCTGTGAAATTTTTAGACTTCGGCAACATGACTTTTTGAAACTGCGTGGCGTTTTCTATTTCTTCCACCGTCATATCATTGTAACGCTTAATCGTCTTTTGTTGTTCATACATGCGAATGGAGTTTTTGACTTTAAGCGGCAAAATGATCTCCATATCATCCGGTGAAAGCGGTTTGGTGAAATAATCTGTAGCACCCGCCTTCAATGTTTCCTCTATGCTATGGATTTCGTGAATCGCTGAATTGACGATGATGGGAATGTTGGCAAATGCTTCACTCTTTTTCAGCGTATTGAGCACCTGATAGCCGTCCATCACTGGCATGATGAGATCCAATATAATCAAATCTACTTCATTATTTTCGAGCAATTCAAGTACTTCAGCACCATTGGCAGCTTCTAAAAATATCAACTCTTCCACTTTTTTCTTCAGAATGTCTATCAACAAGGTTCGGTTCATCCGAACGTCGTCTGCAATAAGTACCGTGTAAGCCATAAATCCCCCTAGTCAAGCCCTCTTACAAATCAAAAAAATCTTCTAATTTCATTAACTTGAAGAGCTGTCTAATATCCTCACTACTATGGACCACCCTGAAATTACCGCCTGTATCACTCACTTTTTTATATAAGTTGATGACAAAGGTGACACCTACAGAATCAATGTTCTTTACCGTTGCCATATCCAAAACCACTTCTGACACATCATCGAATTCGTCCATCATGTCCATAAGCTTCATATTCAGTGTTTTAACGTTCTTGGCAATAAGATCGTCTTCCAGATTCAACTTCATCACGTCGTTTTCAACCGTCTTAATCATAGCAACCTCCTATCGAATTTTATTCATGTTCAGCGATACCTCGACAATGCTGCCATCTAACATGACATCAAAATCAAAGCTCTTTATGACTTCATAACCCCGATTACGCTCTCTCAGAACGAAATCGTGAATGCCGTGTCTTAAGGGTTCTATACCGGCGCCTTCGTCTTTTACTTTAAATATCAGTACATTATCCCTGTATAAGATTTTCAACATGACTTTCTTGGTTCTGTCAAAACGGTTGCCGTGTTCCACTGCATTATTAAGTATTTCACGCAACATGAAATTAATCCGAAACTCCGCTTTTTCAAAAGCCTGGATATTCAGTTTCTTTAAAGCCTCGATGGCTTCCAAGACCACTTCGTCCACTTCGGCAAAGCCTGAATAAAATATTCTATCGTATATCTCCATATTGACCTCCTCATATGAGATAAGTTATGTATACCCGTTAGAATATTTCTTAACTGTTTCTTCTAAAATTCTCATAAAAAAATGCAACTCTTTCGAGTTGCATCATTTTTTTTACGCTTTTATTTAATAATCATTAGTATACCGTCACGAACAGCATTAATCAATGTATCCAAGTAGTTTGCATCCATAAGCTTCGCTTCCTCTTCCACATTGGTCAAGAAGCCCATTTCTACGATAACTGATGGCATATGCGTTTCTCGTGTTACAACAAGATTCGGTCTTTCGACAATGCCACGGTTTACCGCACCAGTATAAGCAATCAGCTTATTCTGAATCGCTCTCGCCAATTCACGCTTCAAGCTGTAACCTTCTTCAGGATAGAAAAGGGTTTCAATACCCATCGCAGCGGTATTGGTTGAAGCATTGGCATGGATACTGATAAAGGCATCCGCGTTCAAGTCGTTAGCGATTTGTGGTCTATTGTAAAGACCCACGTATTTGTCGCTTTCTCTCGTCATATAGACACTGAAGCCAAGTGCTTCCAACTTCTTACGAAGAAGCTTCGCAGCGGTTAAGTTAATATCCGCCTCATCGATGTTAGCACCTCTTGCACCTGGATCCTTGCCACCATGACCTGGGTCGATAACGATGAGTTTACCACGATAGATGGAGTTTCTCACATCATTGTTGATAAAACTGAAAGCCAATGCTTCCGTTGTCTTCGTCTCTGTTTGATCAAAGGCTTCTGTACCTTTGGCAAGTGTAAAGTTGATCACATAGTCCTTTGAGTTACTTGTCTTATCAATAGTAATCAGTTCGATAATGTTATCATCGATATCGATATCCAACGCATCCAGTTCAATGGCATTTTTAGGAATCTTCAAGGTCATCACTCGTGTATTGGCATTATAAGCCGTACTATAAGTAGTTGCCTTATTTAAGTTGATATTCAAGCTCGCCCAGTCAATATCCTGTTTTGCATAATTGAAGCCGTCTAATGGATTTCCCGACACATAGATATATATTTTATCGTCAATAGCCTCGACATAAACGTCATCTGTAGAGATAGACGAACCCAAGCTAATTACCACTCTCGTAATGACATCGTCCGCTTCATACTCGCCCGATGGTTCAAACTGCATGTAATTGATGGCGCGAATTTCACGGCCTTCTGGCAACATAATGCCACTTTTACCTTCATCGATACGCAACTTGGCATTGATGACATCGACGATGACTTTATCACTCAGCGCCGTGACATTGTATGCCGGTTCTTCACCCGTTTCAATAACCACCGTCTTAGCACTGTAAATATCCTCTGTCGAAATATCCCAAACCGAGTTGATTAACTGAAGTACCAATTCGTTTGTTTGGTAATCATACCAGACATCGTATTCCTTTTTCATGTTCAAATCCACATCCACCCTTACTTTGTAAGGTTTTGTGTCAGATTGAAAGGCTTGTATTTTCGAAATTTCAAAACCGCCGACTTCATCCTTATAAAGGCCTTGATCGTTAACTAGGAGTGGGTCCAAATCAAATTTTACATTTTGAAGCTCCAAGACAATTTTGTCTTTGCCACCAATGCTACTACCTTCGACAAAATAATGGCTGGCATCTACTTCACCCGTTGTCTTGAATCGGATTTCCTGAAACTTCGATGTCCAGTCGTAGGAAATCGATTTTAAATCTTGTTGTGGCTTATTGATATCCAAAGTTTTGGTCGTATTATCCCAAAAAACTTCTAAATCAAATATTTCTTCCAAGAATCTTACCGGCACGAGGGCACGATAGGTACCATCGTATGCCAGCAATTTAGCAGGCACATTATCCGGTAGGGGATGCGCCACACCATTGACATAAGCAGTAGAACTGTCCATTTTAAGGACAATGCGCTTGCTCTTATAAAGGATGGTCGCTTCCATCGCTGACCAGTCAAAGGTCATCTTGCCACCTAATTTCGAGGAAATGAAATTCACAGGCACCATGGCCCGCGTCACATCACCATCGACATACAATATGGCCGGTACGTCCTCTGTCACGATTTCATCACCACCCATAATCATATGGATACTGGTGTAATTCTTTATTTCTTTGGTAAAATAGTCCATCAAATCAACGCTTGTCGCTTCATAGTTCTTCCCCGCAAAAGCCACCGGTAGCATGCCGACCAGTATCAAGATGACTACTAATAAACTGACTATTCTTTTCATATACAAACCGCCCTCCTCACATTTTTTGCGAGCAACCAAACATATTTATTAACTAATTAATACCACTTCACCGCTGTGTTTACAACGCTCTAGTCGTGTTTGTAACTATTTTTTAATCCTTTTGTCTTATTGTAACGCTTATATTTCAATTATGACACTTATATTACCTGATAGAGTTCATCTGAGTCCGGTTCCGGTATCTCAAGCACCCCACCCTCTAAATCGACATAAAGCATATCACCCTCGGTCAAAACACCGATATCAAAGGTCAAGATCTGCTCTGCCTCCAATTTTTTAATCAAGGCATCCACCTGCTCCGCTGCCACGGTAATCATCATGGAACCGCTTGAAATAAGGCGATAAGGGTCAATATTAAAATGCGCGCAGATTTTTTCCGTCACAGCCGCTACCGGCATATGTGCCAGTCTTACCCGACATCCGATTTCAGCTGCTGTGCAGCTTTCCCAAAGCGCACCCATGATGCCGCCTTCCGTCACATCGTGCATAGACGTGACGCCGAATGCACCAGCAATACGCCCTTCTTTATAGACACTCACCCAGTTCAGCATGTCCTGAGCCGCTCTCAACTCATCTGCCGTCAAGATCTGCGATAACTCATCGGATTTTTCATAAGCGATGATACCAGTACCTTCTATGCCAACGCCCTTGGTGATGAGAATATGATCTCCCACTTGACCACCACCGGTTGCTACGATTTTGTCCAGTTTTTCTTTGCCGACTGCCGTTGCAGAAACAAGAATCTGATTCACAGCTCTCGTGATTTCCGTATGACCACCGATGATTTCGATATCCAGCGCCTTCGCTTCATCTGAGGCCTGTTGCATAATATATTCCAAAGCTTCAAGCGTCGTACCCTCTGGTGCCAGTATGGTGAGCATAAGGCCAATGATCTCACCACCACTGGAAGCGATGTCGTTACCGTTGATATGAACTGCCAGTTTGCCGATTTCGCTGGCGCTCCCTGTGATAGGATCGGTCGAAAGGATACAGCCTTCGTCGCCGAATCTGATGACGGCGCAATCTTCACCGATCTTAGGCCGAATGACCACTTCTTCACGCGTCGCACCTGTATTGCCATGAATAAGTCTATTTAATTTATCTGTGCTTAGTTTTCCTACTTTCACGTTCCTTTCCCCTCTCTCTTTTGCCTTCCCTACCTATTATACATGAATGATTGCAAGAGGTGTATAGAAAGTTATCCGCCCATCAGGATGAGGCGCGGAATGCCAAATACAAGAAAAGCACCCCATCCTAAGATGAGGTGCTCAAATTATTTTCAATAGCGAATACTGTCTTAACTACTCAGCAGCAACCATTTGCGTTCTACCGAAGTAGAATGTCGATCTTGTCGTTTTTTCCCATCCTTGAACTTTTTCACTTACCATTAATGGGTCAGTGTAGTAGTAGATAGGCATTACAACATAGCTTTCAGACAATAATTTGTCTGCTTGGTAAAGAATATCGAATCTGTCTTGACCAGAAGCTGTTTTAGATGCTTCAAGCAAGGCGTCGAATTCTGGGCTATCCCATTGAGAGTAGTTGTTTGTACCACCTGACACCAACATACCTAAGTAAGTCATAGGGTCAGAATAGTCGCCAATCCAACCTGCTCTTGCGATTTGGAAATTATGTTGGATTCTTGAATCTTGGAATACAGCCCACTCTTGGTTAGTAAGAGTTACATCGATGTTAAGGTTTTGTTTCCACATTTCTTGAATCGCTTCAGCGATATTTTTGTGACCTTCTGAAGTGTTGTAAAGGATTTCTAACGATGGGAA
>JAFGTX010000216.1 GCA_016938815.1 Clostridia bacterium
ATTGAGCAGACCGATGAGCGAATCGATTCTTTTCTTGCCTATAGCTTTTAGATTCAAGCCATTATTCATCGAGTTGGTCATAAAGCCAAAGATGTGTTCTACCCGTGAACGTATTTTTGATTTCATGTGGTTGTGTAGCTGTTGCTGTGTTTCGAGGGGTTTGTTGCGGTATCCTTTTTCGTGGATATGGCTTTTACAGTTGATAGACTCTAGATAGGTTTCAATCTTTTCACTACGATAGGCACTATCGGCATAAGCGATGTTATCACTCTCATCGAAGAGGTTTTCCGTTTCGGTGGAATCGTGTGGTGCTGCACTGGAGATGGAGAACTTCGTGATCAGTTTAGTCTTCATATCAGCGTTGATATGGTTCTTGTATCCAAAGTGGCGTTCGCCATTTTTCTTCATCCACCGTGCATCACAATCTTTCTGAGCCTTCATGGCAGGATTCTTGTCAAACGATTCGGGTACTTTTCCCTCTTTAATCGTTGCATTCTCTTCGCGGCTGTTACGCTGTCTGGGTACGTTCACAAATGAAGCATCTACGATGCTTCCCTCTTTGGCAACGATGCCGTTACTGATGAGCATTTTTGTAAAGAGTTCAAACAGTTTATCCGAAAGGTTTTTCTCGCTCAGCTGCTCTTTGAACAGCCATATCGTTTTTTCATCGGGAACACTCTCTCCGATCTGCAACCCTAAAAACTGCTGGAAGCTAAGGCGGTCTTTGATCTGAAACTCTGTCTGCTCGTCGGATAGGTTGTAGTAGCGTTGAAGGATGAGTATTTTAAACATCATCAACCGATCATATGGTGGACGACCGCCAAGCCCTTTGGGCTCTATCGCAAATACATCTTCAATCGGGGAACGAAATATCTCCCAATTGATAACCGCGTTGAGCTTCTGAAGAGGTGGTTTGTGTTGATTTATCAGCTCCAACTGGTACTCGTAGTCAAACAATCCACGCATCTTCTTACTCATTTTCAACCTCGCTAATCTGTCTTTTATATATCTTTATTTTACCCTATCGTTGCTTATCTAC
>JAFGTX010000217.1 GCA_016938815.1 Clostridia bacterium
AAACTTAGGAAGCGCCGTATACGAGACCCGTACGTACGGTGCTGTGAGAGGTCGGGAAAGTTAATTAACTTTCCCTCCTACTCGATTTGATGCATCCAGAAATTCGTGTTTCAAATGAATCATTTCCCGCTTCAAGAGTATGCCGCTGATGAGCGTGGAGAGTACATCTGAAATCGGAAAAGCGATGTAAATCCCCAGTAAACCCAAACCGAATACAGATGGAAACAACAAAAGCATTGGAACAAGCATAATGATTTGTCTCAGAAGAGATAAAATCATAGCGGGAAATGCCTTTCCAAAAGCTTGGAAGACGGTTCCTGAAGTGATTTGTATTCCGACAATCGGCAGCATGAGGGTGATGTATTTCAATTGTACGGCAACAGTGTCCACGACGATAGCGTCCTTTGTAAAGATATAACCGATCTTTGAGGACGTTAGCAAGATGACAAGCCAGCCAAGGGTTGCGTAGATGACCAGTGATCGGATGGACAATTTGACAACATCTCTAATTTGTTGATATCGTCGAGCACCGTAATTGTAGCCGGCAATAGGTTGTACGGCTTGCACAACGCCAAACATAGGCATGAAGAGAAACATGATCAGGCGATTGACAATGCCGTAGGATGTGATGGCTATATCGCCGCCATAGGTGCCTAGTGCATTGTTTAGGAAGATGGCGAGAAAACTGCCACCAATCTGCCGAATGAAGGCCGGTGTGCCGATTTTAAGTATTTCCAGCTGCATGGCACCATGAGGCTTTAGATGATGCCATGCAACTTTTAGGTGGCTTTTTCCACTTCTCAGATAATGAATTACATAAAGGAATGAGACGAACTGAGAGAGGATGGTCGCTAATGCGGCGCCCTTAATGCCCATTTTGAATACGAATATAAAGAGTGGGTCTAAAATGATGTTAAGTCCAGTACCGATGATCATAATCATCATAGATTCTTTCGCATTTCCTTCGGAACGAATGATGTTGTTGGAAGTCATGACGAAGGAAAAGGGAATGCTGCCAATGAAAATAATCCGGATGTAATCCATGGCATAGGGGAGCAGTGTGTCGGTCGCGCCAAATAAGTAAAGCAGTTCCTCGGTTTTGGCTAAGGCGATGACGACGAAGATGCTGCTCAAGAAGACACAGAGTACGTAGGCATTACCGACGATGGTATTGGCCTTTTCGATGTTGCGCTCACCCAAACTTCTGGAAATAGCGGATGCAGCACCGATGCCTACCATGAGGGCGATTGCCATGATGACCATCTGAATGGGAAAGGCAATGGCAAGACCGCCAATGGCGTCTGCACCGACCCCTTGCCCGATGAAAATGGTATCCACCAGATTGTAAAGTGCATTGACAAGCATACCGATGGTTGCGGGAATGGCCAGACGCCTTAATAATTTCGGAATGTTTGTCGTATCTAAATGATTGTGCTTTTGTTCCATTTTAATCCTCAATTTCTATGCTTGTATTATGCTTTGGAATGGTGATATCCGTTGCGAGATCCTCTAAATAGAGTTCCAAAGCAAAGCGGGCTTCCTCTTCACCATGGGTGATGAAAATATGCTTTTTCTCTTGAATGGTGTTGAGCCATGATTTGATCATTTTACGATCCCCATGACCTGAAAAACCGGACAACTTGATGATCTTACATTGTGGCGTATAGCTTTTGCCCTCTATTTCTACAGTCGCTTCTTTTTCCAAAAGACGTCTGCCTATGGTCCATTCACCTTGATAACCTACAAAAATGAGTGTGGTTTTATCGGACTCTATTTTCTCCTTCAGATGACCGATGATGCGTCCGCCTTGACACATGCCGCTAGACGAAATGATGATTTTTGGTGCATTGTCTTTAGCGAGGCGAATGGAGTCCTTCATTTCACCGACGATGGTGATATTTTTTGAATAGAAGGGGTCAATGCCGCTCTCTATCATTTTATTTATAGCAGGTTGCATATAGCGCGCTTCTTTCTTGAATAGGGTGGTTGCTGCCTTTGCCAGTGGACTGTCTACATAAATTGGCATGTTCAAAAATTGCTCTAATTGGCCACTACTACGGTAATGTTGAATCAAATCGAATAATAACTCTTGCGTTCGTCCTACTGCGAAAGAGGGTATGATGACGGTTTGTCCATCTCTCAATTCCTCTTCTAGTGCAGCTGCCAGTAGTGGAATGCGTTCTTCTGGATGTTGATGTTCGCGATCGCCATAGGTGGATTCTGTCAGGATATAAGTGCCTTGTGGTGGTGCGGTTGGTGCATTTAACAGTGGGTTGTTACCTGAGCCTATATCGCCTGAGAAGACGATGCTTTTGCCGGTGAAGACATTTTTTACGCGAACAGAGGCAGAACCGAGTAAGTGACCAGCATCGAAGAATTGGATTTCGAGATTGGCTTCTCTGATGATTTTGTCATAAGAGATTGGATAAAAATACGGCACCGTTTCATTGACATCATCCTCTGTAATAAAAGCTTCAATCGGTTCAAGTCCAGCTTTGACACGCTTTGCGTTCTCTAGCTCATTTTCAGCCTCGATAACACTGGCACTGTCTCTGAGCAGGAGTTCGGACAGATGGGCTGTCGCTTCGGTACAGTATATTTTTGATCGAGCGCCATTTTTGAACAGTAGCGGCAAACGACCGCAGTGATCGATATGTGCGTGTGTTAAAATCACAAAGTCTATTTGATCGTAAGGCAATTCAGGCATTTCTTTGTTGAGGGCCAAGTCCTGGCCGGTGCCTTGATATAAGCCACAATCGACGATGAAATTACGTTCTTCGGTCTCGATGTAGTATAGTGAGCCCGTTACGGATTCTGTTGCGCCATAAAAGGTTATTTTCATGAAAATCCTCCTTTATTTTATATAGTAATATTATATACTATTAAGAAAGGTATAAAACCGATAGGGGGCGATGTAATGAAAATTTTATATTTTACGCATAGCAATGAAAAGAAAGTGGGCATATTGGGTATAAATAAGGCAGTCTATGCTCTAAATGATTTCAGCAAGCTATGGAAGGGTGATTTGCCGACGACGCTAAATGACGCCATACCTTTACTGACGGATGAGGTGGTTCAACAGATCAAGGAAGCGATATCTGGTGACGAGATCGCACCACTATGTACCTTGGATGATGTTCAGTTGCACGCACCGATAGAATATCCGAGAAGAAATATTATTTGCTTGGGCAAAAATTATCGAGATCATTGCGAGGAAATGGAAGGTAAGACATCTGATATGATTGACATACCAACTTTTCCGATCTATTTTTCTAAATCAGCCTTTCCGGCAATTGGCGCTTATGATGAAATTGTGGTGAATGCGTCGGTAACGACCCAGGTGGATTATGAAGTGGAATTGGCGCTTGTTATTGGAAAAGAAGGGCGCGGTATCAGCAAGTCAGACGCCATGTCATACATATTCGGCTACATGGTAGCTAACGATGTTTCGGCGCGTGACGTTCAAATGCGACATATTCAGTGGCTTTTAGGAAAATCTCAAGACAGCTTCTGTCCGCTGGGACCGTGGGTGACGCATCGCTCGGAGGTGGCAAACCCACAGGCTCTGCGTATTTATGCGGAGGTGAATGGTGAGCGTAGACAGGATGGTTGTACAGATCAGTTGATATTCAATATTCCAACGATTATCAGTGATTTATCGGCAGGGATGACTTTGTACCCAGGCGATATTATTTTGACAGGGACACCATCGGGTGTGGGTATGGGTTTTGAACCACCTAAATATTTACAAGACGGTGATGAGGTGATGTGTGGTATTGAAGGTTTGGGGCACTTGGTAAACAGGGTGTGCATTCGTTAATAAACCTTTAATATTTGTCATCAAAATGCAACAGAAAGAATTATGGGTTATGCTATAATTAAAGTTGGGTAACTCTGAAGTTTACAATTATGGGAGGGCTTTTTATGAAAATGCTAAAAGTAGTTGAAAAGAGAAAATCTGTTCGTGAATATAAAATGTCAGATTTAGATGAAAAAACGTTAGAGCAAGTGGTTAATTTAACTAAGAAAATTCCAGTAATTGATGAATCGGTTGGCGTTGAATTTAGATTTATAATTGATGGTAGTGAAATTTCGCAGCAATTGCAAGGGATTTCAGGTTATTATGGAAAAATGATTGTTGCGCCGCACTATTTTGCGGTCTATGCAGATAAAAATATTGCATCTTATAAATATGCGGGTTATGCAGGTGAATGGATTATACTGAATGCAGCGAAGTTGAATCTTGGCACTTGCTGGATTGAAGCAGGAGACAGTGCAAAGGCGAAAGCGGCCGTTGGTTATGCGACGGATAAGGAACTGGTAGCGTTCATTGCCGTGGGTTGGCCATCACATGAAACCAATCTATCGGCGATTTACAACAGCCGTGATATCAACTCGGCATCTTCATTGACTGACCGCGGTTATCCAGATGTTAAGACGGGTCTTGGCGCTGAAAAGGAAAGCCCTAGAATGGCGATTACGGAATTTGTTTATCTCAAGACATGGGAGAGTATGCTTACTTTCGATGAATTGAATCGTCGAGGTCTTGACGAGGCCTTCTATTATATGAGATTAGCGCCATCTTGGGGCAACAGACAACCTTGGAGATTCATTCTGGATGGAGAGCGCATTGTGCTTGCTGTACAAAAGGATGAGGCTTTGAATGAGCCGGTTGAAAATATTGATGCAGGTATCGCGATGCTTTATTTTGAAGTGGCGATGCATGACCTCGGTATTTCGGGTAACTGGAAGCTCAGTGAAGATAAAAAAGATGAATATAAAATACCAGAGGACTACTTCGTTGTAGGGTATTATTCTATGTAATTTAAGGAGATCATTTTATGAGGGGTATACAACAAGTTTTGTTAGTCGGTGTCTTAGTATGCATGACCGGTGTTATGAACATCAGTTTCTGTAATTCGGAAACCATCATTATTGACACATCCATTCTAGAAAAATTAGAAATTGCTAATCAAATTGTTGAAGAAGAGGTTGCTTCTGAAACTGAAGCGGTAGAACCAGTTGTTTATAATGCTGACGGACATGAACTTGTTGCTTCGTACAGCGAGGCGTTACCTGAAAATTTAACGGTGGATCTGAAATATAACAAGTATCTTGTGGGTAACGACTACGTTGTTATGATTAATGGACCTGTTAATATTCGTAAGGGACCTTCGACATCTTATGGTGTCCTACGAAAAGGTTATACCTATGAAAAATTCAAATTGATCGAAACGGTAAGAGGTGAGTACTACAGTAGCTTCGGAACGAACGAATGGCATAAGATCATGTACTATGTCAATGGAGAAGAACGGTATGGTTATGTGTTTGGCGGTATTGTAGCGGTTCGACACTATCGATTTGAAGACGCTTATAACAAGATTCTCAAGATGGATGAAATGGCTTATGGACAAAACATTGCCTATATCAGCAATTTCAGAAGTTATAAGGGCTATGCGCCTTTGTATCAAGGCAAGTATTTGGAAGACGATCGCCAAGTGTTGCGTTATCAGGCGGCACCTGGATATTTTGAAGTATCCACTGGCTCGGAATTTAGATACCTTCAGGATGGCCGTTTACTCAGAATAAACAGCTATGACGACAATTTTTATTATGTGACGACCTTTGATACCAACGAGTCTTACTATGTACCGAAAAAGTATGTGGCTTTTGATAAGCAACTGGTCAATATGACACAAGTGCTGATGGTGGATTTAACCAATCAGAATGAAATTGTATTTGAAAAAATCGACGGCGTATGGACGCTTGTATCCTATTCCTATGCGACGAGCGGTACGCTTACAGAGCATAAGGAACCGACGGATCCAGGTGTTTACAAAGCGATTTTGAAGAAGGATAAATTCTTATATCTAGACGATGAAACAAAAGAGATTGCAGGTTATGCGCCTTATGCAATCCGCTTCAACGGGGGTGCCTTTGTTCATGGTTTCCCGGTTAACTATAAGTTGGTAAAAGAGCAAGTGGTATTACAAGAAGAGCTTCTTGATGAAGAAGGCAATGTGATACAGGAAAGAGTGACGACCGATAAGATCGTAGATCGTGTTGATCCGGGTATGATTGAGTATTCACCTACACTGGGAACAATTCCTTTGTCTCATAAATGTATTAGGAACATTACGAGTCATGCCAAGTTTTTATATGACTGGATTCGTATTGGGGAAGCAGTTGTCATCATAGAAGAATAAACAGCGAGGTGTAATGTGAAGAAGAGGGGAATTGTTGTAAGTGCGCTGGTGATCATCGGTGTGCTTGTGGGTGGCGTTGCGTTTCAAAATTATCAAGCGAAAGAGCGTGTACGTGTTGCTGAGTTAGAAAGAGTGGAGCGGTCAGAGGCCTTTAAAGTCTCTTACCATGATGTTCATCATGCGATGCAGGCCCGCGTTATGCCACTTCTATACCAAGTGGAAAGAGAAGTCAAAGAAGCGAAAAGGCTGGAATTAGAGGCGTTTTTAGTGGAACACGGTAAGTTTGTTCGAACCAATAATTTGGTGATCTACGAAGCCCTTGGCGGTGAGAAGCTGGACACGACCTATTCAAGAGCGACATCAGTCATTGTGTTTGATGAAGCGGAGTGGGAAGGCGAGCCATATGGTCATGTCGGTGTGGATTATGAAGCAGGACCAGAGGGTTGGGTTGCCATGAGTAGCCTTACTGATCAGCGGACAGATCTCATGGAACGTTCCTATGAGAACGTGGATTACAATCCACAAATCAAGACCAATGGCTATGCATCGAATCCTAGAGTGGATGTGCGTGGTATTTATGTCACAGGTTATAAAGCGGGCGGTTCTATTGACGACTTGATTGCTTTATCTAAGAGAACGGAGATCAACACCTTTGTTATCGATGTGAAGGATGATAACGGCAACATGCTGTTCTACAGCGAAACTGCAGATAAATATGTGCCAAGCGCGAACAAGAAACCTTATATCAGTGACCCGGTAGCTTTTATTCAAAAGTTACATGATAATGATATTTATGTTATTGCAAGAATCGTTACCTTCAAATCGCCGCGATACTCGAAACAGTATCCTGAACGCTCGATTGTCTATAAGGGCACAGGCACTTTGTTTCGATCGAGAGATGGTATTTCTTGGGCATCGCCTTACGACAGGGATTTGTGGGATTATAACATAGGCGTGGCACTGGAAGCGGCAAACTACGGATTCAATGAAATTCAGTTTGATTACGTACGATTCCCGGATACGGGCAGCAAAAAAGATCAAACACTTGATTTTAGGAACACTTTAGGAGAAAATAAGACAGAGGCGATTCAAGGGTTCTTGAAGTATGCCTATGAAAAACTGTCTGCTGAAGAGGTTTATGTGGCAGCAGACGTCTTTGGATGGACGGCAACGGCACTTGGTGACGTAGGCATTGGCCAGCACTGGGAAGCCATGACCAACGTCGTGGACTATATGTGTCCGATGGTTTATCCGAGCCATTATGGTCCGGGTAACTTTGGGCTGTCGGTACCGGATGCCTATCCATACGAAACCATTGATCGCGCCATGAAGGATGCGATAAAGAGAAACAACAATATTGAAACACCAGCGCGTTTGAGACCTTGGATTCAGGATTTCACGGCACCGTGGGTAAAGGGTTACATTCCTTATGGTCCAAGAGAAGTCAGTCTCCAAATCAAAGCTTTGAAGGATAATGGTATTAGCGAATACATTTTATGGAATCCGCTGAATCGCTATTCGGAAAGTGCGCTACAGTAACATGTTGTTTATAATAAAATTATTTTAAGGAGGTCCTATGTTAAATCAAGAGTTAGCGAGAATGTTATTGGAGATCAAGGCGGTTTCCATCGTCGATGAGACTAATTTATTTACATGGGTAAGCGGCATCAAGTCGCCGGTTTATTGTGACAATCGATTGACGATTAGTTATCCAAAGGTAAGAAAGACCATTGCACAGGGATTTGCAGATCTGATCAAGAAACAGTACGGTCAGGTGGATGTCATTGCTGGAACAGCAACAGCGGGAATACCACATGCAGCGTGGGTAGCGGACATATTGGATTTGCCAATGGTTTACGTGAGAAGCACTGCAAAGGGTCACGGCAAGGGCAACCAAATTGAAGGCGCACTTTTAGAAGGTCAAAAGGTCATCTTGATCGAAGACTTGTTCTCGACAGGCGGCAGTTCGTTAAAGGCAGTTGATGCTCTGAAAGAAGCTGGTGCTGATGTTCTAAAAGTCTATAGTATTTTCAGCTATAACTTTACTGAGGTGCAGACAAAGTTTGATGCTGCTGGCGTTGCTTTTGAAAGTCTGACGGATTATGCGACGCTACTGCCAATTGCATCGGAGATGGGCTATGTAGAAGAGTCAAAAGTGGCGACACTAATGGAATGGAGCAAAAATCCTAGAATTTTTACGGAATAAGTTATTGACAGCCGATTGTGGGTATGTTACATTATACTAGTTGGCTGTGAGACCCATTAGCTCAGTCGGTAGAGCATCTGACTTTTAATCAGGGTGTCCCGCGTTCGAGTCGCGGATGGGTCACCAAATATAGACCATCTGAATTTTATTCAGATGGTCTTTTTAACTATTTGAGGAAACCTGTAGAGTTAGGTATAATTAAGAAAAACATTGAGGTGTAGAATGGAAAAGCGGATTAAACGGATGCTATCCATAGTGGCTATGGTTGTCGCTGTCATATTTTTGTTGAGAACCATTGGGACCTACGTTGGAATAAGTCTCCCGTGGACAACGATATACAATGCCTTTAACCGATTTGTCGGGGTGTACATTTTTTTGATTGCGATCTTTATTTTCTTTGAGAGCAAAGACCCGTCGAGAACTTTGGCTTGGCTCTTGGTATTAGCCTTGCTACCAAGTGTGGGCTTCTTTTTATATCTATTCTTGGGTAACGATATACGTAAGCGTATTCGAACAAAAGATAAGAAAACCTTACATCACAATTATTTAGAGCGTGCAGCGCATCTACAACAATCAATTGCACCTCATATTGATTTTGTAAAGAAGACGGAAAGTCGTGTAGATGATAAATTGATTCGTCTCTTGCTGAAAAATTCATCATCGCCATTCTCAATCAACAACGAAGTGAAGGTCCTTAAGAATGGTGAAGAAACCTTTGACGTCATCATTGACGCCTTGAAATCGGCAACAAAGTTTATACATATGGAATACTTCATCATACGGGATGACCGCATCGGTAAAAAGATTAGAGATCTGCTGGTGCAAAAGGCAAAAGAGGGCGTTGCCGTTCGAATTATCTACGACAGTGTCGGCTGTTGGAAATTGACGGACGAGTTTTTCAATCCGATGAAAGAGGCGGGCGTCGAGTTTTACCCATTTTTACCGGTAATGGCACCGCTACTCAGTCGCGAACTCAATTATAGAAATCATAGAAAAATTATTGTCGTGGACGGTGTGGTTGGATTTGTCGGCGGTTTGAATATCGGGGTAGAATATCTCGGTGAGAAAGAGCTGGGCTTTTGGCGCGATACCCATTTGAGATTAAAAGGTGACAGCGTGTATTCACTGCAGAACATTTTCCTTAACGATTGGTATTTTGCATCTGATCAAGCTTTGTTTGACGAGGCTTATTTTCCGGAAGCCATCAGCTATGGTGACAAGGTGGTTCAGGTGACATCAAGTGGCCCTGATTCGGATTGGTTCACCATTCACCAAGCCTACTTCACCATGATTACAACGGCGGAAAAGCGGGTGTGGTTGGTGACGCCCTATTTGGTGCCGGACAAGAGTCTTCAGTTGGCTTTGAAAACAGCGGCGCTATCGGGTCTGGATGTGCGCATCATCATTCCGAATAAGCCAGACCATTTCTTTGTCTACTGGGCATCTCGAGATAACATTCAGGAGCTCTTGGAGGCAGGCGTGCGTATTTTTACTTATGAGCAGGGCTTTATTCATAGCAAGGTGCTGGTGGTGGACGACGTATGCGCGTCGGTGGGTACGGCGAATTTTGATATCCGAAGTTTGGAAATCAACTATGAGGTCAATGCCTTTATCTATGACCACGATGTGGTTGAGGAACTGGCGAATGATTTCAGGGCGGATTTGAAATATTCGAAAGAAATATCATTGGTGGAACATTTGAAACGACCGTTGAGAGAGAAATTTTTGGAAGCGATGGCCCGGTTGGTATCGCCGCTACAGTAGGAGGAAAAGATGGTATACGCAGTAATGATTGTAATAATGGTCGCATTAGATCGATGGAGCAAAATATGGGCCCAAGACGTATTGACGAAAGTTGACACCATTCCAGTGATACAAAATGTCTTTCATATGACTTACGTGGAGAACCGAGGAGCGGCCTTTAGCATACTGAACGGCAGAGTAGGATTTTTGATTCTATTTACCGGGTTGGTGCTTGTAGTGCTATTCTTCCTTTTGTTTTTAGGTGTGAAAAAAGAAGAGTCCAAGGTTCTGCTAATGGCTTTGACGGCCATTATCGGTGGCGCCATCGGAAATATTTATGATCGGGCGATACTGGGCTATGTGGTCGACTATTTTGATTTTAGGTTGATCAACTTCGCCGTCTTCAACGTGGCTGATGTCTTTGTGGTTTGTGGCAGCATTCTGCTGGGCATCTACTTGATTTTCATCGAGGGCAAGAAGGCAAAGAAACAATAGAGGGTTTATAAAAAAAGAGCACCCGTGCAGTGTAGTAATACGCTGTTCTGGGTGCTTTTGTTTTTTATTGAGTGCTTTCTATCGCGAGTTTTTCAACTTTTCGATAAAGGGTGCGTAGGCCGATGTTAAGTTCTGAGGCGGCCTTTTCTTTTCCGGATAAATCATAACCGTGTCTATCAAGGGCATCGGTGATGACTTTGCGTTCATATGCGTCCACTTGGTCTTGTAGAGATGGATTGCTAATCGTCGAGAGAAATTTCAATTTTTCGGGCAAACTGTCATAAGTGAGGTATTTGGACTCTTCGATGTTCACCATGTATTCAATGGCGTTTTCTAATTCTCGAACGTTGCCCGGCCAGTCATATTGCTTAAATATCGAGAGGATGCCTTCTTCGAAGCCTAAAAACTCCAGACGGAAGTCGAAGGCGTATTTTTTTAGAAAATAGTGTGCCAGCAATTCGATGTCGGAAAATCGGTCGCGAAGGGCTGGAATATTCAAGTTGATGATGTTCAAGCGATAGTAAAGGTCACTTCTGAATTTGTCCTCAGCAATCAGTTTTTCGATGTTTTGATTCGTGGCAGCAACGATGCGTACATCCAAGTGGATGAATTTACTGCCACCGATGCGCCGAATCTGATGGTCTTGGAGTACTCTGAGCAATTTGGCTTGCAGGTGCAACGGCATATCGCCGATTTCATCTAGAAACAGCGTACCGCCATTGGCTAATTCGAATAAGCCACACTTGCCTTTACGCTTTGCCCCGGAAAAAGCACCTTCTTCATAACCGAACAGCTCGCTTTCCAGAAGTGATTCTGGAATAGCGGCACAGTTGATGGGCATGAAGGGCTTGTGTTGTCGATGGCTCGACGAATGTATGGCTCTGGCAAAAAGTTCTTTGCCGGTACCGGTTTCCCCTATAATCAGCACTGCAGAAGGACTTTTTGAAATCTTTTTTATTTTACTTTTCAAATCTTCAATCGTCGGATGGGAACCGATGATTGAGTTTAAGGTATAGCGGAAATCATCAATGGATTTTGCCGTTTTTTCAGATTGGGCATGGTCATTTCTTAAATTAAGCAATACCGTTTTTGCCATCAATTTAGATGTTTCGACCAGCAAGGCGCGGTACTTGTTCAAATTGCTTTCAAAAATATTCATATCCCGGGATGAAAAGAAGGAGAAGCTGAGCACGCCGATATTTTTATTGTGCAGCGTAATAGGCATCAGTAATTCCATGGCGGCGGGGCAGTTGTTCTGAAAGCGACAACCTTCGCAGTACTCGGTGCATCCCGGTGTAGATACGACAATCTCGCCCAGTTCAAAAACTTTCTCGACAAAGAGTTCGTGTACTTCTGTGCCTTTCTTTTCGATATAACCGTCGGTATAGGCCACGAGTTTGAACTTGTCGTCAATAACCGCTGAATCAATGTCGATGGCAGTAGACAAAACATCTAAAATATTTTGGATAGGATCTTTCACTTGCTTGAGCATACGATAACCTCCATCATGTTTGAAGAAATTGTTACATATTGCAACCGAGTTGTCAAGAGTGTCAATTTACATGGGGTGCTAAAAGCGGCCTAATCTTCGTGGGAAAGATATACGCATTGAAATTACTAGACCATAGCGTTTTGATGCCTCTAAAACACTTTTGGCATGATTTATGCTTTATATTAGCATGACTAAAAAAATTAGGAGGTTTATCGATGAAAAAAATAGTGCATCCCTATATCCCGAATTCTGTGCCAGCCGTTCAGGAAGCGATGTTGAAAGAGATCGGCGCGAATTCGATTGACGAGTTATTTGACTGTATTCCAGAGGAAATAAGGTTCAAGGGCAAATTGAATGTTCCGAGAGCCTTGTCTTCAGAGTATGAGCTGAGACGACATGTTGATAGCATGCTCAACCGAAATGTTTCGTGTGAAGAATACATCAGCTTTTTAGGTGCCGGCTGTTATCAGCATCATGTACCTGCTGTGTGCGAAGAAATAGCCGGACGTTCGGAGTTTTTGACGGCTTACGCTGGAGAACCTTATGAAGATCATGGCCGTTTCATGTCATTATTCGAGTACACCTCTATGATGGCAGAACTCTTGGATGTAGATGTGGTAAATGTACCGACTTATTCCTGGGGTCAGGCGTCAGCGACCTCGCTGAGAATGGCCGGCCGTATCACAAAAAGAGATGTGGTTTTGGTGGCAAGTAATGTTTCTCCAGAACGCTATAAAATCATGAAAAATTACTGCGGCGATGTGATGACCATGCTGATGGTGGCAACCGATGACAAAGGTTTGATCGATATCCAAGATTTGAAAAACAAGTTGGATGAAGGTGTTGCAGGTTTGTATTTTGAAAATCCTTCTTATCATGGTGTTCTAGAAACCCAAGCCAGAGAAATTGCAGACTTATTGCATGAGAACGGTTCACTGATGATGGTGGGTGTCGATCCAACATCCCTTGGGGTGATTGCACCACCATCGAGTTATGGTGCAGACATCATCACGGGCGATGTCCAAGCGCTGGGCAATCATATGAATTATGGTGGTGGCATGGGTGGTTTTATTGCTTCCGATGACCGTGAAGAGATCGTCATGGAGTATCCATCCAGATTATTTGGTATTGCCCCAACCTCTAAAAAAGGTGAATTAGGATTTGGCGATGTGGCCTACGATCGAACCTCTTTTGGCGTTAGGGAAAACGGTAAGGAATTTGTCGGTACCCATGCTGCACTTCATGGCATCGTGGCAGGTGTCTATCTGGCATTGATGGGTCCTCAAGGTATGGTGGACTTAGGACAGAGTATCCTGAAAAAATCTCATTATGCGGCTAAATGTATGGGTGCGCTGGAGGGCGTCAAGTTGTGCTATCCGGAAACACCGCATTTCAAGGAATTTGCAGTGGATTTCTCAGATACGGGCATGACGGTTCAAAGTATTAATCAAAAATTACTCGAACAGGGTATATTTGGCGGCGTAGACCTGTCCAGTGATTTTCCATATATGGGACAAAGCGCTTTGTATTGTGTAACAGAAGTGCAAACGAAAGCAAGTATTGATCGATTGATAGAGGCGTTACAGACAATTTTGAAAGGATGTGAAGCGTAATGGCTATGCAGAGAGAGCAAAGGGTTAGAAATTTTCATCAGGCAAAATGGGATGAACCTTGTATCTTTGAACTTGGCACTGAAGGTGAAAGAGGTCAGCTGTTACCGGAGGTAGAGCCTGATATAGAAGCGGTTGTAGGGGATGTCTTTGCTAGTTTGCCGGAAGTTCTACAGAGGAAGACCCGGGCTAAATTGCCAGAAATGGCTGAAATGCAAGTATTAAGGCATTACCTAAGAATGTCTCAGGCGACTTTGGGTGCGGATCTGAACGTCGATATAGGTCAAGGAACCTGTACGATGAAGTATTCACCTAAAGTGAATGAGCGTATTGTCAGAAACCACAAGCTGATGGAAACCCATCCTCTACAGGATGAATCCACCGTTCAGGGAACCTTAGAAGCGGTTTATGGTCTGGATGAAATTCTACAAGAAATTTCTGGCATGAATAAATTCACCTTCCAGCCGGGCGGTGGTTCACAGGCGATTTTGACCATTGCATCCCTTATGAAGGCTTACCATGAAGCCAATGGCGAAGGAGATCAAAGAGATGAAATCATTACAACGATTTTCTCGCATCCATCCAATGCAGCTGCGCCAAAAGTGAAGGGTTACAAGGTCGTGACGCTTTACTATGACGAGCATGGTGTACCGGATTTTGAGGCTTTGAAAAATGCCGTTTCAGAACGTACGGCAGGCATTTTCATCACGAACCCGGAAGATACCGGTATCTATAACGATAAAATCAAGGAATTTACAAGAGTCGTGCATGAGGTCGGCGGCTTATGCGCTTACGACCAAGCCAACCTGAATGGTATTATGGGCATTACTCGAGCTAAGGAAGCGGACTTTGATATGTGCTTTTTCAATTTGCATAAGACCTTTTCGGCACCTCATGGTTGCGGTGGACCGGCTTGCGGGGCGCTTGGCGTGACGGACGTTCTGAAGCCTTTTTTACCGGTACCGCTTGTAGAGAAAACTGGTAGCGCTTATACCTTGAATTACGATATGCCCCTCTCTATTGGCAAGATCAGAGGTTTTATTGGCGTGACGCCAGTTATCGTTAAGGCCTATGCATGGGCGCGCTCATTGGGCGCTGAGGGCCTTGTGGAAGCCGCTAAAGTGGCAGTGCTGAATAACAATTATCTGCTCAAACATATCCGTGAAATACCGGGTGCCAGTGCGCCGCTGTCGGATGTGAAGTATAGAATTGAACAGGTGAGGTATAGCTGGATTGACTTATGTGAAGAAACGGGAGTTTCCACACATGATATCTCATTGAGAATGGCGGATTACGGCTTCCATTTATGGAGTTCCCACCACCCTTTCATCGTACCGGAACCTTTCACGATTGAACCAACGGAATCGTATTCTAAGGTGGAACTGGATGAATATTTGGCGGGTTTGAGACAAGTGGTGAAGGAATGTCGCGAAACACCGGAGGTGGTGAAGACCGCACCGCATAACAGTGTCATTCACCGAGTGGATGAATCGGTGCTGGATGATCCTTCTAAATGGGCTATTACATGGCGCTTGTTCAAGAAAAAGCAGGGATTTGAACTATGAAACGCCTTGGGTTGATTGTCAACCCAATTGCAGGGATAGGCGGACGACTTGGGCTGAAAGGTACGGATGGTTATACTTTACAGGCGCTCAATGCCAAGTATGGTGCGACGCCGGTCTCTGCAAAGCGCGCACAAGAGGCTCTGGAAGTCATTAAAGCATCCGGCGTGGATGTGGAAATTGTGACCTGTGGTGGCGGTATGGGTTTTGAAATAGCAAAGTCGCTTTTTGATGTGGTGACGTGTGTTGGGCAGCCGGAGGTTGGTGAAACGACGAGCGCAGACACGGTGATGGCAGCAAAGCGGATCGCGGAAGCATCGGTGGATATTTTGATGTTTGTTGGCGGTGATGGTACCGCGCGGGATATCTATGCTGCTGTTGGAGCGGATCAGGTGTGCATCGGCGTGCCTTCCGGTGTGAAAATGCACTCTGGGGTTTATGGTCTTTCTCCTATGAAATCAGGGGAATTGGTCAGCGTGTTCTTAAGTCATGGACATATGCGTACGGAAACCGCTGAGGTCATGGACATAGACGAAGAAGCTTATCGAGACGGCAAAGTGTATGCCAAACTTTTTGGTTATCTCAGTATTCCTGTTGACCGCAGAAAGACCCAGAATAAAAAATCGGGTAGTCATGAAAGCGAGCGCTATTTTCAAGATGCAATCGCATGTTATATGTTGGACCACATTATGGATGAGGATACCTATTATGTCCTTGGACCTGGAACGACAACAGCTCAGATACAAAGAAAGCTGGAACAACCCTTTACACTACTGGGAGTCGATATCGTTTATCGAGGAAAAACTATTGCTCGAGACCTGAATGAAAGTCAGCTGGTGCAATGGATCGAGGGGAAAAGGACGAAACTGGTGATCACACCTACAGGTGGACAGGGATTTCTGCTAGGGCGTGGCAATCAACAGATCAGCGGTGTGGTTGTCCGGTCTATCGGAATGGATAACATTATAGTAATCGCCACAAAAAATAAGCTCTTGTCCTTAGGCGCATCGCCACTTTATGTGGATTTGGACGATGCGTGTAATGAGGGGCTTGGTGGCTATCGTAAAGTGATTACAGGTTACGACGATGTGGTACTGAAAAAAGTGACCTATTGAAGGTTCAAAGCACTATTTTGGAATGCCGGCAGAATGAATGCCGGCATTTTAAGTGTTAAGAAAAAATATTATGACGAATGTTAAATTGCGTTTATAATAGAAATTAAAAGGATTGAAAATTAGTAGGGAAGTGATAAAATGGAAAGAGTGTTGACAAACATCATTAAATCTCTGATGTATTCTGTGGCGATGGCCCTTGTAGGCGCCATTGTTGCATTTATTCTTAAATGGCCCATTTTAAAGGGTGTATATGTGATGATTATTGGAATGGGGGTTTTTGCTCTTGGCGCTGCGGTGCTGTTTTTTATTGGGACACCGAAAAATCGCTATGAGTATTTCACTGGCATGCGCTATAGAGCGCAACATATTGAACACATTCCTAAGAATCAGCGACAAAGTATAGAAAACCAGGCGGGTGATCCTGCTATTATTGGAATCGTTATGATTCTAATCGGTTTTTTTATAGAAGCATTGATGCATTAATAGAATAAGGAGGTATTTTATGAAGGTTATTGGTGTTATTGGCGCAGGAACGATGGGCTCAGGCATCGCGCAGATCTGTGCTCAAGGCGGTTGCCGTGTGAAGATGAATGCAATTGACCAACCGTCTTTGGACTTTGGGATGAATGCCATCAACAAGAATCTGGACCGTCTTATCCAAAAGGAAAAAATCTCTCAAGATGACAAAGAGAGCATTCTTGGAAGAATTTCAACTACGTTGACAATCAAGGATTTTGCAGATTGTGACATAGTGATTGAAGCTGCGGTAGAAAACATGGCCATCAAGAAACAAATTTTTGCTGAGTTAGATGGTATCTGTAAAGAGGAAGCGATTTTAGCAACAAACACATCGTCTCTTTCTATTACGGAAATTGCAGCGGCAACGAACAGACCAGACCAAGTGATTGGTATGCATTTTTTCAATCCGGTACCGGTAATGAAATTAGTTGAAATTATTCGAGGGATTGCTACGTCATCAGCGACATACGAAGCGATTAAGACTTTGACGGAGAACTTGAAGAAGACACCGGTTGAAGTGGAGGAAGCGCCTGGTTTTGTTGTGAATCGAATTTTAATTCCTATGATTAACGAAGCGGTTGGCATTTATGCAGAAGGTGTTGCAAGTGCTGAAGATATTGACCAAGCAATGATGCTTGGCGCAAATCATCCAATTGGGCCTTTGGCGTTGGCTGATTTAGTTGGTAATGACGTAAACTTAGCTATTATGGAAGTTCTTTACGAAGAATTTGGAGATCCAAAATACAGACCACATCCTCTACTGAGGAAAATGGTGCGTGGTGGACTTCTTGGACGTAAGTCAGGCAAAGGGTTCTACGATTACTCCAAGTAATTGTAATGGAACTGTAAATCCGAGACCCTTTTATCTGTGATAGAATTAAGTAAGAAAGACGTTAGGAAGGGGATTTAGATGAAGTTTTATCTAAAAGTATTTATTTCGTCCTTGGTGGTATTTTCGCTGATTTTTAGTGGCGCGTTTTATATGATCACCAAAAATGCCAAGGATACAAGTAGTTCTAAGCCGCCTGTAGCGCCGATTGTTATAGCAGATGTAAATGGTAGTGAGGATACAGTTTCTGGCGATGATCGAACGGAGCTGGAAAGATTAGTGGATGCGAGTGACCGTGTGAATGTCGTTGCTTTTGGTACGGACGGCGGACGTGCGGATACGATAATGTTTTTGAGTTATTCGCCGAGTGATCAGCTTTTGGATGTGGTATCGATTCCGCGAGACACATATCATGCTGTGGCAGGACACGATTTATCCGGACAGAAGAAGATCAATGCCGTTTACGGATTCAAGGAAAACGGTGGTTCGCTGGGTATGAAAGACGCAGTGTCAACGGTGCTGAATGTGCCGGTTGATTATTACATCAAATTGGATTATCGTGGCGTGGAGAATATTATCGACGTGCTAGGTGGTGTTCAGATCAATGTATTCAAGGATTTGAAATACGATGATCCGTGGTCGGATCCGCCATTACACATTGATATTCCAGCTGGTAAGCAATTGCTCAACGGTGAGAAGTCAGTTGAATATTTGAGATGGCGAAAAAATAATGGTGAAGCCGGTGATGGTGACATTGGCCGTATTCAGCGTCAGCAAGAATTTGTTATTGCGGCGGCCAAGCGTGCCTTTTCATTCAAGCTACCGGTGGTGATTAAGACGACCTTTAATTATTTAAAAACGGATATGGGTTTAGATACCATGCTGTACTACGGTACGACGGCGACAGATTTCGATTTTGCAAATCTGAAAACTTACCGTTTACCGGGTGATGTTACACAAATTAGCCATGTGAGCTACATGTTGCACGATCCAGCGGAGACAGAACAGATGATGATCGACATCTACAATCGTGTACCTGGCAATAATGAAGCAAACTAAGTGCAAAATTAAAGCGTTCCTTTTTACGAAAGTAATAAGGAACGCTTTTTGATTGGCTGTTTTATTGATGGTTAAAGCGAATTGCTCTCTGTAATGATTTCGCCGACTTGATAGATGTTGCCAGCGCCCATGGTGAAGATGATATCACCAGGTTCTGTGTAGTCCTTTAAAAAGGCTACGATTTCTTCGAAAGTCGCTAGGTATTTCACGGCTTGACCTTCTTTTTTGATGAGGTTGGCCAAATCCTTTGAGTGAATACGACCGCTGTCGACTTCTCTAGCGGCATAAATATCTGTGATGATAGTTAGGTCCGCATCTTTAAAAGAAGTGGAGAACTCGTGCAACAGCTCTTCTGTTCGCGTATAGGTATGGGGCTGGAAGATGCATGTAATTCGATTGTGGGTCAATTTTTTTGCAGCCGATAAGGTTGCTTTAATTTCAGTGGGGTGATGGGCGTAATCATCAATGACGGTCGCTTCTTTAAAGCTGCCTTTATGCTGAAAACGTCGATCCGCGCCAGAAAAACCTTTAAGAGTGCTTTGCATCACCTCGGTTGAAACGCCGATGGCATGAGCGCCGGTAATCGCAGCAAGACTGTTGTAAATGTTGTGCGTACCTGGGATGCTTAAAGAACATCTAAAGAGGAATTCGTCCCTGAGGTAGACATCAAACTTGGATGTGCCGTCTTCTGAAAACACAATATTCTTCGCCATATAATCCGCATCCTGTGTGATGCCGAAGGTCAACAAATTAGCCTCGACATGGGGTAATAATTTCTTTGCGTCGAAGTCGTCGATGTTGATGATGGCTTTGCCGTTTGCTGGCAATAGTTTGATGAATTTGGTGAAGGAATCCACAATTTGATCCAAATCTTCAAAGTAATCCAGATGATCTTCATCGATATTAAGCACGATGCTGGTCGTCGGTTTAAAATGAAGAAAGTTATCCTTGTATTCGCAGGCTTCTGTAATCAAAATATCACCTTCGGATACCTTGGCATTGCCGTTGAATTCCTTTACATTACCGCCGATCATAATGGTTGGCTGTAGCATGGCGTGATCTAGCATCAAAGAAAGCATGGATGTCGTTGTTGTTTTGCCGTGAGCGCCGGATACGGCGATGCTTTCCTTGTAGCTTGCCATAATGTTGCCAAGCATTTCAGCTCTGTTGAGCATAGGAATATTCAGTTCGACGGCTTTTTTGTATTCTGGATTTTCAGGGCTGATTGCCGACGAATAAACGACAAGATCTATGGTCTCGTTAATGTGCGCACCGTCTTGTTGATAGTAAATAGTAGCGCCTAATTGTTCTAATTTTTGTGTATTGAATGTTCTCTTTAAGTCGGAACCGGATATGATGTAATCAGAATTCAATAAGATTTCAGCAATAGCACTGACGCCTATTCCGCCGATACCAATAAGGTATATGCGTTTGATATCTTCGTTGAGATTAAGCATGTATTGCTCCTTTAATTTATAGTATATGTACGATTAGACTAATCGCAATGAAAATTATACCACAAAACGGGATGAATAAAAAATAATTCACTCAATAAATTTAAAGGTATTGTATTCTAAGGAATAAACGAATAAAATTAAGAATAATAGGATAAAATATTCGGATGGTGATACTATTGAAGAAAATGAAGCGAAATGAGAGGATTGGTGCAATCGTCAAGATATTGTGCGATCGTCCCAATTATGTTTACACATTAAATTATTTTACGGAACTTTTTAATTCGGCTAAATCGACAATCAGTGAAGATTTGGTCATTGTAAAGAAAATCATGGAAGACCTTGCTCTTGGGAAAGTGGAGACCATTCCTGGTGCTGCTGGAGGCGTTAAATACCTACCTGTAGTCAATATGCAAAAGCGAAAACAGCTGTTCGCAGAGATGATTTCGGAATTGCAGGACAGAAGCCGTATCATTCCGGGGGGCTATCTTTACATTGCAGACCTACTCTACAACCCTAAGTATGTGAAGCTGGTCGGTGAATTGTTCGCTGAGAAGTTTTCTAATCAGGCCATCGATTATGTCATGACAGTGGAAACCAAAGGGATTCCTTTGGCGATGATGACGGCATCAGGCTTAAACGTACCCCTAGTCATCGCTAGAAATGAGAACAAATTAACGGAAGGTTCAACGCTGAGTATTAATTACGTGTCGGGTTCAACGGGTAAGGTTCAGACCATGTACGTTGCTAAAAAGGCGGTGCCAAGAAATTCCCGCGTGTTGATTATAGATGATTTTATGAGGGCGGGCGGCACGGCGCGCGGCATGGTAGACCTCGTCAATGAACTAGATTCTGAAGTAGTTGGTGTCGGTGTTTTGATCGAAACCAATACGCCGCTCAAGAAGATGGTAGAAGACCATTTTTCCATCCTTTTAATGGATGAAATTGTCGATGGTGAAATCGCGGTGGAGCCAAATCCAAATTTATTGAAATAAAAATTTAGAAAATTTAAAATATTTGCAGGAATATTCGTTTTTATGTTGAAACTATATACTATCAAGATTAGGACTCTAGTTAAGTCGGCGGAAAGGTAGGTTATAGAAAAATGAATGTTACAGATGTTAGAATCAGAAAATTAAGAGAAGAAGGAAAAATGAAAGCAGTTGTTTCGGTAACGTTTGACGATGCTTTCGTTGTGCACGACATCAAGATTATTGAGGGACAAAATGGCTTATTCGTAGCAATGCCTAGTAGAAAAGTTGGAGAGGCGGATTATAGAGACATTGCACATCCTATCAACTCTGAAACTAGAACTATGCTGCAGCGCGTAATATTCGAAGAGTATGAAAAAGCGAAAGAGCAATATGCAGAAAGGACTTACGTAGAGCCAGCGGAAGAAGATCTTTAATAAAAGAAGAGATGAGGGGTTAAATATGATGACGTATTTAGCCTCTTTTTTGTTGCAAAAAGTATATTTGAACGTTTTTACTTTTTTTTTCGAAAACGTTTGGTTTTAATAAAAAAAGTGATATAATTCAATATTGTGAAAGGGTGAAATCATGAATAAAATAAATGCCATTGTACTTGCCGCAGGCGCAGGTACGAGAATGAAATCGAAGACACCAAAGGTATTGCATAAGATATCCGGTGTACCCCTTGTCGGCCATGTTGTCGATTTGCTCGAAGTGATTAAAGTCGCTAAAATTTCTGTGGTTATTGGCCATGGGAGAGAGCAAGTTGAAACTTACCTGCAATCTCGTGAAGGCGTCAATATTGTTTATCAGGAACAACGCCTTGGAACGGGACATGCCGTGATGATGGCGAAAGAGACCATTAAGGACGATGAAGATGTACTTGTTTTAACCGGTGATACACCACTTTTAAGAACAGAAACGGTTGAAGCCTTAATTGCGCACCACAGAAATGGAAATTACGATGCAACGGTCTTGACGGCGAGTTTTGCTGATCCGACAGGCTATGGAAGAATCGTCAGGGATGCGTCACATCTGATTACGGGTATTGTCGAACATCGCGATGCCAATGATGAACAGCGTCTGATCAAAGAAATCAACTCGGGCATCATCTGTATGAAAGGGCATCTTTTAACGCGCTTTTTAGATGAGCTTAAGAATGATAATGTTCAGGGTGAATACTATCTGACGGATGTCATTGGCTTACTGAGCAGCAATGGCTACCGAGTCAGTGGCTATATCGTTGAAGACACGACAGAAATTATGGGTATTAACAACCGTGTCCAGCTTGCTGAAGCGGATGCCATACTTCAAACGCGTATTAAAGTAGCGCACATGGAAAATGGTGTAACCTTCATCAATCCAGAAAGCAGTTATCTGGAAAAATACGTAAGGATTGATTTGGATACGACGATTGAACCGGGGTGTGTCTTAAGGGGCCGTACGGTGATTGGCAGTGATTGTGTGATTGGCCCTAATGCGGACATTACAAATACAGAGATAAAAGACGCAGTGGAGGTCAAAAACTCCACCTTACTTGACAGTATGGTTGCTTCACACACCAAGATTGGCCCTTACGCTTATTTGAGACCGAATAGCTGTATTGGTGAGCATGTGAAGATTGGTGACTTTGTTGAAGTGAAAAACGCTGTCGTAGGAGATGGCAGCAAGGTATCACATCTATCTTATATTGGAGATGGTGAAATTGGCAAAAATGTCAATATCGGTTGCGGTGTGGTTTTTGTGAATTACGATGGGAAGAATAAGCATAAGACAACGGTTAAGGACGGGGCATTTGTTGGCTGTAACGTCAACTTGGTAGCGCCGGTAACGGTTGAAGCAGGTGCTTATGTGGCTGCCGGTTCGACAATAACCAAAGATGTACCAGAAATGTCTTTGGGTGTTGCGCGAGCGAAACAGTCGAATATAGAAAAATGGGTTGAGAAAAAAGTGCATTTAAAAAAGTAATTGGAGGATTGTATGCATAGTAAAGGCAGAAGAATCAAAATCTTTGCTGGCAATGCCAGTCAAGATCTTGCTACAAAAATTTGTGGCGAATTGGGCATTCCACTAGGTGATGCTGAAGTGAAAAAATTTAGTGACGGCGAAATTGCGGTGAATATCAATGAAACGGTTAGAGGGGTCGACGTTTTCATTATTCAATCGACAAGCTGTCCAGATGTCAACACGAATTTGATGGAACTGCTCATCATGATCGATGCGATGAAAAGAGCGTCAGCGGGTAGGATTACAGCAGTTATGCCATACTATGGCTATGCACGTCAAGATAGAAAAGCCAAAGCGAGAGATCCGATTTCAGCAAAATTGGTAGCAGACTTGGTGACTGCGGCTGGTGCTGACAGATTGTTGACAATGGATCTACATGCGGCTCAGATCCAAGGTTACTTCAATATTCCGGTAGATCACTTGGTAGGCCTTCCTATTTTAGCGGATCATTTCTTGAAAATGAATATCGAAGACTTGGTGGTTGTATCACCGGACTTAGGTAGTGTAACACGTTCAAGAAAGTTTGCAGACCGTCTTAATGCACCGATTGCCATCATCGACAAAATGCGTTCTCAAGCGAACGTATCAGAGGTAATGCATGTTATCGGAGACATCAAAGACAAGAACGTCATCATGATCGACGATATGATCGATACAGCAGGTACCATTACCAATGCTGCAAAAGTGTTGAAAGAGATGGGAGCAAAGGATGTTTACGCTTGCTGTACACACCCTGTACTTTCAGGACCAGCTAAAGAAAGAATCGAACAGTCTTGTATCAAGGAATTAGTAGTACTTGACACGATTAGACTAGGCGACGAATTCAATTTGGACAACTTGAAGCAACTTTCAGTAGCGCCTATCTTTGCTGAATCCATCAGAAGAATCTTCAACAACGATTCAGTGAGCAAATTATTCGATTAATCGGAATAAACATCATTAAAAAGTTGAAAGCAACTCAAATTAGATGAAAGATCTAAGGGGAGTTGCTTTTTTGTGGTATAATTTTTAGTGAGTTTTAAGGAGAGGTGAACTATGTACGTTATTATTGGTCTCGGGAATCCGGGAAAAAAATACGATTATACGCGTCATAATATTGGTTTTGACGTGATAGATTATTTGAGTAAAAAACACGGTATCTCGGTGGATCGCTTGAAACATAAAGCATTAGTGGGTGAAGGACGTATCAATGGGAAAAGGGTGATGTTGGTCAAGCCTCAAACCTTTATGAATTTAAGTGGACAGGCTTTGATGAGTATCATTGACTATTATAAGTCGCAGTCGGATCAGGTGATTGTGATTTATGATGATATCGATACGGAACTGGGTAAACTGCGAATAAGAAAAAAAGGTAGTGGCGGTAGCCACAACGGCATGAGAAATATTATTTACCTATGGAAAAATGAAGATTTCCCGAGAGTACGCATCGGTATCGGCAAGCCAAAACCCGGTTACGATTTAGCAGATTACGTCCTGGGACGTTTTTCCAAGGATGAGGTGGATCTTGTCGCACCAGTCATCGTTCGCGCGGCGGAAGCTGTGGAAGACTGGATTGTTAGCGATATTGATCAGGTGATGAATAAGTATAATGGATAGGTGAAAAAATGAAAGCGGTAATTTCAACTAATTTTAGCCAATCAATTGCATATAAGAATATCATTCGAAGTGTTGAGGAAGGCCATAATCCGATTTATATAACAGGGCTAGAATTAAGTGCCGCTGCACTGGTTGCGGATGTGCTGTGCACGGAAAACGGAAGCGCCAACATTATCGTAACAGCGACGGAGCATGAGGCGAAGCGTATCGTCGGTGATTTGGAGGTTATTGCTTCCAATGTATACCACTTGCCTGTCAAGGAAGTGGTGTTTTTCCATTCTTTTGCCCATTCCAATGAAATTTTACATGAGCGTTTGAGCATCATTCACAAGCTCCTGTCAGGTGAGCAGATGACGTTGGTCGCGTCGGTGGAGAGTTTGTCCAGCCGCCAGATGGATCGTCAGGTCTTTGAAAAAAAGGCTATGACCTTATCCATTGGTGATGTTTATGACCTAGAGCCACTCATCACGGAGTTCCTGCGTCTAGGCTATGAACGCGTGGACCGTGTAGAGGGCAAGGGCATGTTCAGCTTGAGGGGGGGCATTCTTGATTATTATTCGCCTCAGATGGACGAACCACGCCGTATCGAATTCTTCGATGATGAAATTGATTCCATTAGGACCTTTGACCCGGTACTGCAGACTTCTTTGGAAAAAGTGACGGAAACGGCGGTTTTGCCTGCAAAGGAAATACTTTTATATAACGATGAGACCTTCATCAAAAGTATTGAAAAGGAAATTAGCGGGCGTGCCATGACGGATGAACTGCAAGAAGAAATCCATACCTTGCTCGAGAATGTCAAACGTTACGGGTACAGTGAAAAATTGGAACTCTTTATCGATTATTTTGAAAAAGAATGTCATTCACTTCTAGATTATCTTCCGCCAGATGGCATGGTGATCATGGTGAATCCAAATCGGATTACGGAGACGTCAGAAGCCTACAAACGTGGTATCAACGAGAAATTCAAGGATTATTTTGAACGTGGCAAACTGTTGAAGAAAGAAGGCAATTGCACGGTGCCTTTTGTCAAATTGGTGGCAAAAACGAAAGCGCATAAGCTGCTCTTGATGGACCACCTGCAAAAGGGCCTCATTCATTATCAGCCCCAGCAAATTATCGGTATGCGTACTTTGGAGGCACCGCAGTATCATGGTAAGATAGAGAACCTGACGTCCGACCTGAAACGTTGGATGTACAAGGGTTACAAGGTATGCATCTTCGTATCGGGTGAAAAGAAAGTTAACAATTTGTACAACTCCCTGTCACAGGAGAATGTTATTGTGGAAATCAAGGATGCTTCATATGATGGTGAAATGCTGTCTGGCCAATGCTTTATCATTGAGGAGCAACTTTCTAAAGGGGTTGTCTTTGACGCGATTAAATTTGTCGTGTTGTCGGATTTCGAACTCTTTAGCGTAAGAAAATCCAAAAGACGTTCCTTTGATAAATCCAGACAGATTATCAAGTCCTACTCTGACCTTTCGCCAGGTGATTTGGTTGTCCATGAAAGTCATGGGGTTGGTAAATACATCGGTATTGACCAACTGACCGTGGACAATATGAAAAAGGACTACTTCAAAATCATGTACTCGGGTGACGATTATCTGTATATTCCTATTGATCAGATGGAGTTGATTCAAAAGTATATCGGTGGCGAAGTAGCTAGCTTAAAATTGAATAAATTAGGCGGCAACGAGTGGAAGCGGGCTAAGAGCAAAGTCAAGAAATCCATTGAAGATATGACGGATGAATTGCTGGTTCTTTATGCTGAACGTAAAGCCCGCCGGGGTCATGCCTTTGGGCAGGATACCGATTGGCAGCGGCAGTTTGAAGATATGTTTCCGTATGAAGAGACGCGAGATCAGCTTAAGTGTATCGAGGAAATCAAGCGCGATATGGAAAGTGTCTTGCCGATGGATCGTCTTCTTTGCGGCGATGTCGGTTTTGGCAAGACGGAAGTGGCAATCCGTGCGGCCTTCAAAGCGGTCATGGACAGCAAGCAGGTGGCTATTTTAGCGCCGACCACCCTTTTAGCGCAGCAGCACTATACCACTTTGAAAGAGCGTTTTTCAAAGTTTCCGGCGACGGTGGAAGTGCTCAGTCGATTTAAGACAAAAAAAGAACAGGATGTCATCCTTGAAAATGTACGCAACGGTACGGTAGATGTTATTGTTGGCACCCACAGACTCCTATCTAAGGATGTCGTGTTCAAAGATTTAGGACTCCTTGTCATTGATGAGGAGCAACGCTTTGGCGTTAAGCATAAGGAAAAGATCAAACAGTTGAAGACCAATGTGGATGTATTGACTCTCACGGCGACGCCGATACCGAGAACGCTGCATATGTCTTTGGTGGGTGTGCGCGATATGAGTGTCATTGAAGACCCGCCGGAAGATCGTTATCCGATTCAAACTTATGTGGTAGAGCATGACGATTATTTGCTCCGTGATGCGATTGACCGAGAAATCGGTAGAGGTGGTCAAGTCTTTTATGTTTACAATCAGGTCAAGGATATTGATAAAATTGCGGATAACATCCGTCGCTTGCTGCCACATGCCAAAGTGGAATTTGCGCATGGACAGATGAACGAGCATAAGCTGGAAAAGATCATGACGGCATTTCTAGAGCATGAATTTGATGTCCTGGTCTGTACGACGATTATTGAAACCGGCTTAGATATTTCCAATGTCAATACCATCATCATCGACCATGCGGACAAGATGGGCATTTCTCAACTTTACCAGCTGAGGGGACGCGTGGGCAGAAGCAATCGCGTGGCATACGCCTATCTAAATTATTCTAGGAACAAGATCTTGTCTGAAGTCGCTGAGAAGCGCCTACAGGCTATCAAAGAATTTACCGAGCTGGGCTCCGGCTTTAAAATTGCTATGAGAGACTTGGAACTGAGAGGTGCCGGTAATATCTTGGGCGCTGAGCAGCACGGGCATATCGCGGTCATCGGCTATGAATACTACTGTAAGCTTTTGGAACAGGCTATGCGCAAGGTGAAGGGCGAAGTAGTAGAGGATGAAGTCGAAACGGAAATTAATTACAACATCAACGCTTACCTGCCGGATGACTATATTGGCAACGGCGACTATAAAGTAGAAATTTATAAGAAGATTGCGGCCATAAGAGATCAACAAGACGCTTTCGCTATCGAGGAAGAAATCGAGGACCGTTTTGGCACCATACCGACATCGGTTTACAACCTTATCAATATTTCCTATGCCAAATCCTTGGCTAGAAATTTGGAGATTGTGGAAATTTCGGAGAAACTCAATGATATCGTATTTGTCTTCAAATCGTCTGAGTCAGTGTCTAAAGCCCTCTTGGAACGGTTGATGGAGGTCGGTGGCAATAGGATTGCCTTCGATGTCAGCGGCAAGCCAAGTGTGCGGTTGAAATTCTTCAAACGCAAGCTGACAAGGGAAGCTAAACTTGCTGATGTAACGGAGTTTCTTGAAAAAATTAATGTTTTAAATTAAAGGGATTTCATATATAATTAAAAAAGATTGACATTGATAAGGAGAGGATTATAGAAATGTTTAATAAAAAGAATTGGGTAGCTGCTCTTGTAATGTTACTTTTGGTAGCGCTTGTATCAGGATGCTCGCCACAGGGAGCAAATTCATCACCAGAAATAACAGAGGATACATTGGCGGTTGTCAACGGTAAGACTATCCCGATTTCTGACTATACAAATAGTTTTGCATTGGTTGAAAAGAGTTACAATGATTTATACGGAGACAGTATCTGGACGCAAGATATCAACGGTCGTACAGTGAAACAGATTATCAAGGATGAAATCGTGAATACCTTGGTTATTGAAGAATTGATTAAAAGCTTTGTCGAAGAAACTGGTTTTGTAGTCGATGAAGAAAAGGTGACTCAAACTTACCAGGATTTCCAAGATGCCATTGCAGAAGAAGCAGAACTTAAAACATTCTATGCGGATCATAACTTAGACGAAGTATTTTTTAAAGAAGAAATCAGAACGCAAATGATTGCAGAAGAGTTTAGAAGATTGGTGACAGAAGACGTAAGAGCGGATGAAACTAAGTTGGAAGAACTTTACAATACGTATTCGATCCAAGTCAATGCAAGCCATATCTTAGTAGAAGATGAAGCGACAGCAAACGATGTTTTGGAAAAAATCAATGCTGGTGGCGATTTTGCTGAATTGGCAGCGGAATATTCCAAAGATCCGGGCTCTGCGGCAAATGGCGGAAATTTGGGCTATTTCCCTAGAGGGGTCATGGTGCCTGAATTTGAAGATATTGCATTTTCATTAGGTGTTGGAGAGGTTAGTGGTATCGTAGAATCTCAGTTTGGCTACCATATCATCGAAGTGGAAGATATCCAAACCATCAGAGATATCGAAGATGGTGGCGCGAACGAAGAGGAAATCACATATTACAAAGATTTAATCGTAAACAACTTAAGTGAGGATGCTTACAACGCAAAACTGGATGAGTTATTTGCTAGTGCAGATATCCAAAAATTTGTAGAAAAAATTAGCGAATAGTCAGCAGACCCTTAGTAAGTATTGCTAAGGGTCTTTTTAAATGGCATAAATAGCGTTAGGAGAGAATAGACGATGTCAGGTAGAGAGTCGCAATCATTTATTAAAGGTGCTGCAATACTAGGTGTTGCAGCGATTTTAGTCAAAATATTGGGTGCTGTTTTTAGAATACCACTGGCGAATTTAATTGGCCCAGAGGGTATGAGTTACTATCAAAGTGCGTACCCAATCTATATTTACTTATTGGTTGTTTCCACAGCGGGCTTCCCGGCGGCTGTGGCAAAGACCATTTCAGAGAAAACGTCCATTGGCGATTACGATGGTGCAGACCATGTACTTCGTGTGGCATTCGGTCTGATGTTCAGTGTGGGACTAGCCAGTACGCTGATTATGTTCCTAGGGGCGGATTTTATTGCAGAAAGCATAAAAAATCCGATGGCCTACTATTCCATTATGGCTTTGGCGCCAGCCCTTGTCTTTTCTTCTATCATGTCTGTTTTCAGAGGCTACTTTCAAGGGATTCAGCACATGCAACCTTATGCGGTTTCTCAATTTGTAGAACAGTTTTTCAGAGTGGTGTTTGGTCTGGGTCTTGTTTTTTTATTCATTGACAAGGGCACAGAGTACGCGGCTGCCAGTGCGACTTTTGGTGCGACGGCCGGGGGAATTGCAGGGTTCGTTATCATTTTCTGGATGTATGTCAAATACAGAAAGACGCATCCGGTGGAAATGACGGGCGTATTTGAGCAAGAATCGAAGGGGAAAATCGTTAAACATCTTCTAATGATTGCCATTCCAATTACATTGGGGGCGACCATTATGCCGATTATGCAGTTGGTGGACTTGGCGATTGTTATGCCGCGCCTCAACAGTATTGGCATCGTAGAGCAAGCAAATGACCTCTACGGGCTTTTGACGGGTTATGCCCAAACCTTGATCAATTTACCGCAAACAATCACTGCAGCGGTGCAAATCAGCCTTGTGCCGGCGGTGGCGAGCTTTGCCATCAAAAAGGACTTTGGCGGGCTGAAAAAGACAGTTCAAAATGGTCTGCGGATCGGTCTTATGATCGGCTTGCCGTGTTCGGTAGGTCTGGTTGTCCTTGCGGAACCGATCATGCAGCTTTTATATCCTATGCAGCTTGAAACCGTTGAAATGACCGGACATATTCTGAGTATCCTAGGCTGGGGCGTCGTATTTTTATCGACCTTCCAAATCAGTACAGGTATTTTGCAGGGCTTAGGTAAACAGGTGCTTCCTGCTAGAAACTTGGCGATTGGCGCAACGGTCAAAGCGGTGCTGACCTATGTGCTTGTCGGCATTCCGTCACTTAATATCATGGGTGCGGCCATCGCGACGGTGACGTCATACATGATTTCCTCCGTACTCAACTATTTCAGTTTGATCAAGTATTCAGAGGCGAAAATCGATGTTAAGGATGTCTTTATCAAGCCGATGGTATCCGTAGCGGTCATGGGTGTTATTGCAAAGCTCAGCTACTGGGTACTATCCGTGGTGGTGAGTGGCAATTTAGCGACTGTAGGGGCAATTTGTATCGCGGGCTTAGCCTATGGCATGATGCTCTTAGTGACAAAATCTTTTTCTGAAGCGGATTTCGAATTGTTGCCAAAGGGGCAACGTATTAAGAACACGTTGTTGAAATATAATTTATTAAAACTGTAAGGATGATGACTATGAATCGTTTGACAATTGTTGGTATGGGACCTGGTTCCAAAGAATTTTTAACGCTGGAGGCCTATCGCCATTTAACGAGTGGCAGTACGGTTTATTTGAGAACTTTAAAACATCCGATTGTGCCATTTCTGATGGAAGAAGGCGGACAATTTGAGACATACGATGAATTCTATGATTTGTATGACACCTTTGATGCTGTCTATGAGCATATCGCTGCGGATGTTTTGGAAAAATTGAAAGAAACACCGGTAACTTATGCGGTACCGGGCAATCCTTTTGTAGCGGAGCGTACTGTGGAACTTCTCGCGGAGGCGTCTACGGCAGAAGGTTTTGAAATAGAATATGTCTATGGCGCGAGCTTTATCGACGCCATGATCACGGTACTCAAAAAAGATCCTGTGTATGGCTTGCGTATACAGGATGGCTTGAAAATGGAGGCTTTTACGCCCTCTGTTCGGGAAGATCATATTTTCATTCAGGTCTACGACCAACGGGTGGCTTCGGATATCAAGATCGATTTAGGCAAATATTATCCGGACGACTATCCTGTGACGGTGGTGCGGGGTGCGGGTATTCCGGGTGAAGAACGCATCGAGGTGGTACCACTCTACGAATTGGATCGAATCGAGTGGCTGGATTATCTAACGTCACTTTACGTACCGGCCTGGTTGGACAAAACGGTCTATACTTTTTCTGATTTGCTGCGCATTATGGAGACGTTAAGAAGTCCTGATGGTTGTCCGTGGGACCGCGAGCAAAACCATGAAAGTCTTATGCCTTGCTTCTTGGAAGAAACCTATGAAGCCCTAGACGCGATCAAACGCTATGACATAGATGATATGATTGAGGAACTGGGCGATGTGCTCTTACAAATCGTCTTCCATGCCCAGTTGGGTGCGGAGGATGGCTATTTTGACATCCATGATATCATCCAAGGCATCGCTGAGAAAATGGTACTGCGCCATCCTCACGTTTTTGGCGATACCATGGTTGATTCTTCAGAAGAAGTGCTGGTGAATTGGAATAAGATAAAACAGACCGAGAAGAGCCATAAATCGCAATCTGAGGTGATGGATGCATTGCCTGCTATGATGCCTAATCTTATGAAGGCGGAAAAATTGCAAAAAATTGCCGCTAAGGTAGGTTTTGATTGGCCGGAAGTCGACGGTGCGGTGGATAAGCTCAGAGAGGAAATGGATGAAGTAATCGCTGAATTGGAAGTATCTGATGACGAAAAGCTTGGCGAAGAATTAGGGGATTTGATTTTTTCCATTGTCAATGTCTGTCGCATGAAAAAAATCAGCCCGGAATTGGCACTTGAGATGACCAATCAAAAGTTTATAGATCGATTTAAATTCATCGAAAATACCCTAGAAAATGAAGGCAAACAATTTGAGGAAATGACCCTTGAAGAGCTTGATTTTATCTGGGAAAAAGCGAAAAATGTAAAAAAATAGCAAAAAAAGACCCGAAATAGCAAAAAAGTGCAGAAAATCAACAAAAAATGAAAAAAAATACTTGAAAAAAGAGGAATTTTCAATATAAGATAGAATTAAGCATATGGGAAAAGCTTTTTAATTATATTTTCAAGGAGGTTATATTGTGAACAAGGCGGAATTAGTTACAAGCATGGCTGAAAAATCTGGTTTAACAAAGAAAGATGCAGAAAACGCATTAAATGCTTTCATGAAGAGTGTTGATGAAGCGTTAGCGAAAGGTGACAAAGTTCAATTAGTTGGATTTGGTACTTTCGACGTAAGAGAAAGAAAAGCTAGAAAGGGTAGAAACCCAAGAGATCCTAAACAAGTGATCGAAATTCCAGCTTCAAAAGCTCCTGTTTTCAAAGCTGGTAAAGCACTTAAAGAATTAGTTAATAAGTAAGATACTCAGAAAAAGCAGCTTTTAGCTGCTTTTTTTATATCCGTCAATATAATATAATGAGAGGTGTTATTCATGAGACTTGATAAATATTTAAAAATTTCACGTTTGATCAAACGACGCAGCGTAGCTAAGGATGCCTGTGATTCAGGCAAGATTTCAGTCAATGACAAAGTGGCTAAGCCTGGTACGGAAGTGAAGGCTGGTGATACCATCACCATGACTTTTGGAGAAAAGTCCATGACGGTGGAAGTGCTGGATTTGAAAGAGCATGTCGCTAAGGAAAATTCAAAAGATTTGTATAAAATTATCGGTTAGTGTGGATTTTTTTTCTATTAAACGATATGATAGGGATATAAGACTGCCATAGGTGTGGGTGTATGAAAAAGAGAAGAAGCTTTTTAAAACGGAATAGATATATGCTGGTACTCAGCATAATTTTTGCGATATACATTTCGACAGCACTGATCAGTCAGGAGTTTCAGTATAGAAAGCTGTTGCAGGAAGAGTCGGATTACCAGGCCAAAATTGAATCGTTGAATGAAGAGATAGAGCGCCTTGAGTCTAAACTTGAAAGCAGTCAGGATCCACATGCAATCGAAAAGATTGCGAGAGAAAAACTAAAAATGGTTAAGCCTAATGAAATTATTTACATTATACAAGAAAATAATGAATAGTACCGTTGGCTAGGCAAATTACTTAAGGAGGATTGTTTTTTTTATGTCGTTGGAAGTTGGTTCAATTGTTAGCGGGAAAGTTGCAAAAATCACTAATTTTGGAGCTTTTGTAAAGCTTTCTGATGGTAAGTCTGGTTTATGTCACATTTCAGAGATATCATCTGGATTTGTAAAAGAGGTTGCGGATGTATTAGAGTTAAATCAAGAGGTGTCTGTAAAGATTCTTAATATCAATGAGGAAGGCAAGATCAGTCTTTCGATCAAACAGGCCCAACCGGCAGAGAGTGAACCGAATAATAATGTTCAAAAGAAAAATTTTGACAAGAAAAGAGATTTTCAAAAGAAGGCTGATTTTCAAAAGAAAAATGATTTTCAAAAGAAAGCGGATTTTTCTAGATCACCGGCAGAATTTGGCGGTTATAAAGATAGCAAACCGAAAGAGGAAAACTTCGAGGATATGTTGTCTGGCTACATGAAAAATTCAAGTGATAAATTGAAAAATATGAAAAAAGTGCGTTCTAGAAAAGGAAACGGATTTAACAGATAGTAACCTATAGCCCAGTGAGCACTCACTGGGCTATTCTTTTATACGGTTGAAGATACAGTGTTAAATCAGATAGGAGGGACAGCGTGATGCATTATTCGGTTATTGATATAGGTTCCAATTCGGTAAGACATTTGAGTGCGGCTGTAGAAGACGGCAAGATTGAGGGTGATAAGCGTCTGATTGTGACGCGCTTGGGTGAGGGTGTCAACGAGACGAAACGTCTTACAGAGCGCGCGATTCGAGACACGATCGCTGCCATTGCAGAATTCAAGGAAGAAGCCGTTGCACATGGTGCTGAGGCGATTTACCTTATGGCGACCAGTGCGGTGAGGGATGCGACGAATCAGGCAGACTTGCTGGATGGCGTCAGGGCGGCTACGGGTTTGAATATTGAGGTGCTATCAGGTGAACGGGAAGCGGTTGTCGGCTGCTTGGGCGTTCAAAAAGGGCTTGCTGAGCGCAAATCCATCCTGATTGTGGATATTGGTGGCGGCAGTACGGAATTCATCGTTTTTGATGATGAGATCCGCCACGCTTCCAGCGCAGACGTTGGGGCGGTTCGCATGACTGGAAAACATATTTTCAATGATCCTATCCTAGAAGATGAAAAACAGGCGGTTATTGAAGATGTGAAGGCCATCATCCGACCACATTTGGAAGCGGTGCTCGGGTATCGCTTTGAAGAGATTGTCGGCATCGGCGGCACGGCGACGACTTTTGGCGCCATCGACCTTGAAATGGCCGTGTACGATCGCCACAAGATACACAACCATAGTGTGTATCTAGAATCGGTAAAAGCCATGAATGAACGTTTTCAGTCCTTGGATTTGGAAGCGCGAAAGCAGATTGTCGGTCTGGAACCTAAACGGGCGGATGTCATTACGGCCGGGGGTCTTATTTTACAGGTCGTCATGGAAGTTTTGGAGCAACGCTATTTTCGTGTCAGTGACTACGATAATTTAGAGGGTTTTTTAGCTGAGAAACTTGGATTGTAAGTATTGACAGCGTTAAATGAATGGTGTAATATAAAAGCTGTCGTGGCGGCGTAGCTTAGTTGGCTAGAGCGTCCGGTTCATACCCGGAAGGTCGGTGGTTCGAGTCCACTCGCCGCTACCATTTAAATTTTTTTATGAAAAAGGGATTGATTTCAAGTCAATTATATTGTATAATTTTCTTCGTAAGCAATTTCAAATTTGGGAGTATAGCTCAGCTGGGAGAGCACCTGCCTTACAAGCAGGGGGTCATAGGTTCGATCCCTATTACTCCCACCAATTATTTTAAGCAACGTTTTTATGTTGCTTAAAATTTGCCTAAAATTAGGAAATGATTCAAACAAAGTGACGTAACACCACATTATGTGGCCTGGTAGTTCAGTTGGTTAGAACGCCGGCCTGTCACGCCGGAGGTCGAGGGTTCGAGTCCCTTCCAGGTCGCCATTTTTATGCCAGCATAGCTCAATTGGTAGAGCAACTGACTTGTAATCAGTAGGTTGCGGGTTCGAGTCCCATTGCTGGCTCCAAACAAAGGGTTATTTCAGAAATGAAATAACCCTTTTTACATACCTGAATTTTATGATGAAATGTGAACATTTTTTGAATTTTTTTTGATATGATGAGATTAGGCTTAATTATAGTGTATGATGAGTGTATAGCTGGGAAAAGGAATGAAGCGATGCGCGATAAATTTTTACAGACAATTCAAGATCACAATTTATTGGAAAAAGGTGATGGCATAGTATTAGGGGTTTCGGGCGGTCCGGATTCCATGTGCATGCTCCATCTTTTTTGTTCCATTCGTGAAGCTTGGTCCTTATCGCTTTATGCGGTACATTTAAACCACGGTTTCCGAGGTGAGGCTGCCGATGCTGACGCAGACTATGTTGCCGACATGTGTAAAGCTTGGGAAGTGCCACTTTTCAGTTATTACACAAAGGTGGAAAGCCTTGCGAAAGAGATGAATACCAGTTTTGAAGACGCAGGTCGAAAAGAGCGTTACCGCTTGTTCTTTGAGGCACTTGATGCCAATCAGGCCCAAAAAATAGCGGTGGCTCAAAATAAGAATGATCAAGCGGAGACGGTCTTAATGCGTCTCATCCGTGGCGCAGGCATTGAAGGTTTATCCGGTATTCAGTATGGCCGGGAAGATGGCGTGATTCGACCGCTTTTAGATTGCAGCCGCTCTGAAATTGAAGCTTACTGCGAAAGCCATCAGATTCAGCCGCGTATTGATCATACCAACACCGATGTTCAGTATACTCGGAATAAAATCCGATGGGAGATTTTAAAGGGCATGTCGGAAATCAATCCTTCGGTGATGGACAATCTGGTGAAGACCAGTCAGCTCCTCCGGGATGACAACGCGGTCTTGAACGAATTGACGGAAGCAACCTACCGACAGATTGTCGATGGTCAGCCAGAGGCGCATTATATATCACTTACGGCATTTAATCAGTTGTCTATTGGTCTTAAAAGGCGCCTGATCAGAAAATGCATTGAAGTCCTACGTGGACATTTAATAGATGTTACCTATGACGAAGTTGAAACCATCATTAACTTAGCTATGCGTCAGAGGACGAATAGCAAAAAAAATTATCATGGACTATACTTTGAAATATCCTATGATAGATTGCTCATTTATTTGGGTAAAATAAAAGCCGAGGGTGGACTTTTCGAATTGAAGGTTCGAGAAATGACAAGAGAGGAGTTTGATGACTATACCCTATCTAATGATGAAGTGGCAGTTGATCAAGAAAAAATAGCGGGCCGATTAAGCCTAAAGTATAGGCAAAGTGGCGATGCGTTTCAGCCTGTAGGCATGTCGGGCAGTAAAAAAATAAAAGACTTTTTTATCGATGAAAAAGTGCCTAGAGAGCAAAGGGCCAACATACCAATTATTTGGGATGATACCGGTATTGTTTGGATTGTTGGATATCGTCAAGATCGGCGGTATCTCGTAGAAGAACGAACTTCAAAAGTATTGATTTTACAATGTATGAAGTTGTTAACACCTTAGAAGTATGTTACAATCGAAGAGACTTTAATTGGAATTACGAGGAGGAATCGTATGCGTAAATTCTTTAAAGGCGCTACTTTCTATATATTGATTTTTCTAATCATTTTAATGATAGTACAGTTTTATGGAAAGTCGCCGACAGAGATAGTAAAAATTAATGCGACGCAACTGTTGTCAGAAATGAATAATGGTACGGTGAATAGTATCAATATTGTTGAAGATGATGCTGTTGTGGGCACCTTACAGAATGGAACAAAATTTGAAACCCATATTCCGGAAATGATGTCGGAACCATATGGTAACTTTTTGTTTGAAAAAATGAACAGTGGTGAAATTAATATTGAAGGTACACCAGCGGTTAAACCTCCTTGGTTTATTGAGATGTTACCGACAATATTCCTTATCCTTATCCTTGTGGTCTTCTGGCTGGTATTTATGCAGAATTCTCAGGGTGGCGGTTCGAAAGTTATGTCTTTTGGTAAGAGCAAAGCAAAACTCCATAAAGATGAAGATGGCAAAAAAATCATGTTTTCAGATGTTGCAGGTTTAAAAGAGGAAAAAGAAGAGCTTTGGGAAGTGGTGGATTTTCTTAAAGCGCCCAAAAAATATATGGACTTAGGTGCTAGGATACCGAAGGGTATTTTGATGGTGGGTCCTCCGGGAACGGGTAAGACTTACTTGACCCGTGCTATTGCTGGCGAGGCAGGCGTACCGTTTTTCAGCATCAGTGGTTCTGATTTTGTTGAAATGTTTGTCGGTGTCGGTGCATCGCGTGTAAGGGATTTATTTGACAATGCTAAAAAGAATGCACCATGTATCGTATTTATTGATGAGATCGATGCGGTTGGTCGTAAAAGAGGTGCAGGACTTGGCGGCGGACACGATGAAAGAGAACAAACCTTAAATCAATTGCTTGTTGAAATGGATGGTTTTAGCGATAATGAAGGCATTATCATGATTGCGGCAACCAATAGACCGGATATTTTAGACCCTGCGATTTTGAGGCCAGGACGTTTTGATAGACAAATTACTGTAGGGCTTCCTGATATCAAGGAAAGAGAAGATATTCTTCGTGTACATGCTAGAAATAAACCTATTGATGAAGATGTGGATTTTAAAGTTTTGGCAAGAAGTACACCAGGCTTTACACCAGCGGATTTAGAAAATTTACTTAATGAATCAGCTTTGCTTTCGGCTAGAAGAAGAGATCCAGTGATTCATATGGAGACGATTAAAGAAGCCACAATAAAGGTTATCGGTGGTGTAGAAAAGAAAAGTCGTGTAATCAGTGAAAAAGAAAGAAGATTAACGGCATATCACGAAGGTGGGCATGCGGTACTTGCTTATCTTTTACCGGAAATGGATCCGGTACATCAAGTAACGATTATTCCAAGAGGGCGTGCTGGTGGCTTTACAATGCAACTCCCTACTGAAGATAGAAGTTATGCGACTAAAAAATCAATGGAGAGAGAATTGATTGTCCTTTTAGGTGGTCGTATTGCAGAGAAATTGATTTTACATGATATTAGTACAGGTGCTCAGAATGACTTGAGCCGTGTTTCTAAAATTGCGAAAGCGATGATTACAAAATATGCTATGAGTGAAAATTTAAGTTCTATGACCTATGGTAGCCAAGAAGAGGTTTTCATTGGTCGTGACATGACAACTCAAAGGGATCATTCTGAACAGGTTGCTGCTGAAATTGATAGAGAAGTTAGACGTATTGTTGATGATGCTTACGACAAAGCAATGACTTTGTTAGAGGAAAATCAAGATAAACTCCATTTGATTGCGGAGGCGTTACTTGAGCATGAAACCATTCATGGGGAAGAGTTTTATGTGCTTATGAATGAAGGTAAAGCTGCATTTGATGAGAAGATAACTGAATTTGAGCAGAAACGTGAAGAAGAGCGTAAGAAAATTGAAGCGCGTCGAGTAGCTGAAAATCAAAAAGAGCAGGCTAGAGAGGAAGCGGAAAAAAGGGCTTTTGAAGCTTTGATGAAGGCGAGATCGGAAGCGGTTGCACATAAGCACGAAAAGCATGAAGCGGCTGCAGAAGAAACTGAGATAAAGCCTCAAGAAGCACCGGTGTCAGAAGCATCGGAATCTTCTGAAGAGCAAATTCAAGAGGAAGCATCGTCTGAAGAGACGAAAGAGAATAAATAAAATGGCCCCCAATGGGGGCTTTTTTTAGGAGGTCATGGAATGGAGTTTAATTTAAGAGTAGGTTCAACAACGATTTCGGAGAAAGTGGTCAAAGAGGCGGATACGGCAGCTGCTTTTGGTAGTGGTGATATTTTAGTCTTTGCAACACCGATGATGATTGGTCTTATGGAAAATGCGGCACTCAATGACGCGCTCAAGCAATTGCCTGAAGGCTATTCGACGGTTGGTACTTTTGTTAACGTGAAACATATGGCTGCGACACCAATGGGCATGACAGTAAGGGCAGAAGCGGAACTGATCGAAGTGGATGGCAAGAAATTAACTTATAAGGTAACGGCATACGATGAAAAGGACAAAATCGGAGAAGGTACGCATGGCCGTTATATCATCCATGGCGAGAGCTTCTTGAAAAAAGTGGAATCCAAATAAAAAGAAATGGAATATCTGTTGACATTAAAACGAATACAACATATAACTTGTATGAGTGCATTATTCACAGATGTTATTTAAACTAAAAGTATAGTGCTTGCACTATACTTTTCTATTAGTTGTAGAACTTATTTTAGGAGGGTGTGTATGAGAACAATCGACGTAGGGGACGTCATAGAGATTGTCGCAGAAATGGTCAAAGAAATAAACTATCATCTGCCTGAGGATGTTTACCATCGGTTAGAGGCAATGGGGCCATTGGAATCGTCGCTGACTGGGAAACATATTTTAAGGGAATTGTTAAAAAACGCAGACCTGGCATCCCAAAAGGAAGTGCCTATTTGTCAGGACACAGGTATGGTTGTGGCTTTCGTGGAAGTGGGTCAAGAGGTTAAATTAGAGGGTGGTTTGCTCACAGATGCCATCAATGCCGGCGTTAGAAAAGGCTATGAGGAAGGCTTTCTTAGAAAATCTGTGGTGGGCAATCCGCTTGAACGTGTGAATACCAAGGACAATACACCAGCTATCATCTATTACGACTTGGTAGAAGGCGATCAGATAAAAATCGAACTGGGCGCTAAAGGTTTTGGTAGTGAAAATATGAGTCGAAGCAAAATGCTCAAGCCATCGGATGGTCGCGCAGGTGTCATCGACTTTGTTAAAGAGACTGTGTCGCTCGCTGGACCCAACCCTTGTCCGCCGATTGTTGTCGGCGTGGGTATTGGCGGCACGCTGGATAAGGCTGCGCAAATTGCCAAGAAGGCTTTGCTGCGTCCGATTGGTCAACATCACAGTGAAGCTTCAGTGATCTTGCTGGAAGAAGAACTGCTGGAGGGCATCAACAAACTGGGTATTGGTCCACAAGGTCTGGGAGGTAATACCACCGCCCTGTGGGTAAATGTGGAGATGTACCCGACCCATATTGCTGGTCTGCCGGTTGTCGTCAACATCAATTGCCATGCTTCAAGGCATGCAAAGCGTGTGATATAGGAGGATGCAGAGATGAGTGAAATAAAGCGAATCAATTTACCCCTAACTGATGAGGTGGTACGTTCTCTGAAAGCTGGGGATAACGTCTTGCTTTCCGGTGAATTATACACAGGACGTGATGCGGCGCACAAGCGACTGATTGAGGCGATTGACGCCAATCAAGCCTTGCCGCTACCCATTGAACATCAAACGATTTATTATGTGGGTCCAGCGCCAGCTAAACCGGGCGAGGTAATCGGATCAGCAGGTCCGACGACCAGTTATAGAATGGATGATTTGACCTTGCCGCTTCTGGAAAGAGGCTTGAAGGGCATGATCGGTAAGGGTGAGCGTGCTGAAAAGGTCATTGAGGGCATGAAAAAATACGGTGCGGTCTACTTTGCAGCTATTGGCGGTGCGGGTGCGCTGATTGCAAGTACCATTATAAAGAAGGAAGTTATTGCTTATGAAGATCTTGGCGCAGAAGCCATTCACAGATTGGTGGTCAAGGATTTTCCGGCAATCGTTGTGATCGACAGCGAGGGCAATAATTTATATAGAACAGAGCGAGAAAAATACAAAGGAGAATAGAGAGACATGGATTACAATAAATTAGCGTTGGAAATGCACGAAAAGCATGTGGGCAAAATTGCGATTGCCTCAAAGGTGAGTGTAGAGAATAAGGACGACTTGTCTACAGCTTATACACCAGGGGTGGCTGAACCTTGTCGAAAGATTGCTGAAAATAAGGATGATGTCTATAAATATACGGCAAAGGGCAATCTGGTAGCAGTTGTGTCGGACGGTACAGCTGTACTTGGACTAGGTGATATCGGTCCTGAAGCGGCCATGCCTGTCATGGAAGGTAAAGCGGTGCTTTTCAAAGCCTTTGGCGATGTAGACGCCTTTCCAATCTGTCTTGCAACAAAAGAAGTAGATGAGATTGTCGAAACGGTTATACGCCTAGCGCCGACTTTTGGCGGTATCAATTTAGAGGACATTTCTGCGCCACGTTGTTTTGAAATCGAGCGTAAATTAAAAGAAGCACTGGATATTCCTGTTTTTCATGACGATCAGCATGGTACGGCGATTGTCGTTGCGGCAGGCCTAATCAATGCACTGAAATTACTGGACAAGAAGTTCGAAGACATAGAAGTCGTCATCAATGGGCCGGGTTCTGCAGGTATTGCCATCGGTAAATTACTATTGAACCTGGGTGTGAAGAATCTGATCTTCTGTGGTCTGAACGGTGCTCTTTCTGAAGAGGATGACACTTTGAATCCAGTGCAACGTGACATGCTGAAAGTAACAAATAAGCATAATGAGAAGGGCTTACTGGCAGATGTACTAAAGGGTAAGGACGTCTTCATCGGCGTTTCTGCACCGGGTATCGTCACTTCGGAAATGATTGCGACAATGAACAAGGATGCCATCGTTTTTGCCATGGCCAACCCAACACCTGAAATCATGCCTGAAGAAGCAAAAAAAGGCGGCGCACGAATTATTGGTACCGGTCGATCGGATTTTCCTAACCAAATCAATAACGTTTTAGCATTTCCTGGGATTTTTAGGGGTGCGTTGGATGTTCGTGCCAGTGATATAAATGAGGAGATGAAAATCGCAGCGGCGTATGCCATCGCGGAAACAATTTCCAAAAATGAGATAAATGAGGACAACATTATCCCTAAGGCTTTTGACAGAAGAATTGCAAAAAATGTGGCTGAAGCCGTTAAAAAAGCTGCGTTTGCAAGTGGAGTTGCAAGAAAAGAGTAGAAAACTTGCAGATTGTTTTGAAAAGTATACAATTATACTTTGTCCAAAAAGCTAGGAATTTTCAGGTTTTGTGTTATCCTATAGTGGGTACTACGAGGATTTTTAAGGAGGAAAACTGGTGTATACAAAAGAAAAGATGACTCAATTAGAAGAGAAAGTTAATGAGTTCGAAACAAAGACAAAAGCAACCTTATCAAAACATCCTGAAAGACATGAAACATTCTTTACGGGATCAGGAGATGAAATCAATAGATTATACTCTCCTGTGGACATTCAAGACGTAGATTATATGAATGATATTGGTCTACCTGGACAATTCCCTTACACAAGGGGTGTTCAACCAACAATGTACAGAGGTCGTCTTTGGACGATGAGAATGTATGCTGGTTTCGCAACGGCAGAAGAATCAAACCAACGTTACAAGTTCTTGGTAGAACAAGGATCAAGCGGATTATCTGTTGCTTTCGACTTACCGACTCAAATTGGATACGATTCAGACCATCCATTGTCAGAAGGTGAAGTGGGAAAAGTAGGTGTTGCGATTGACTCTTTGGCGGATATGGAAGTATTGTTTGATGGTATTCCGCTAGATAAAGTAAGTACATCCATGACAATTAACGCACCAGCATCGGTATTACTTGCAATGTACATTGCGGTTGCTGAAAAGCAAGGTGTTAGCTCAGATAAATTAAGAGGAACGATTCAAAATGATATTTTGAAAGAGTACATTGCTAGAGGGACTTACATTTTCCCGACAGAGCCATCAATGAGACTGATTACAAATATCTTTGAATACTGTTCAAAAGACGTACCACTTTGGAATACAATTAGTATTTCAGGTTACCACATTAGAGAAGCGGGTTCAACGGCAGCTCAAGAAGTTGGTTTTACACTAGCTGATGGTATTGCTTATGTTGATGCAGCCATTGCAGCGGGTCTTGATGTAGATACATTCGCACCGAGATTATCTTTCTTCTTCAATGCGCACAACGACTTGTTAGAAGAAGTTGCTAAGTACAGAGCCGCTAGACGTCTTTGGGCAAAAATCATGAAAGAAAGATTTGGTGCTAAGAGTTCAAAATCTATGGCACTTAAATTCCATACACAAACAGGTGGTTCGACATTGACGGCACAACAACCTGAAAACAACATCGTACGTGTTGCCATCCAAACACTTGCGGCGGTACTTGGTGGTACACAATCTCTTCATACAAATTCTAAAGATGAGGCGCTTGCCTTACCGACTGAAGACTCTGTAAGAGTAGCTTTAAGAACACAACAAATCGTGGGTTATGAAAGTGGTGTTACAAACACAATCGATCCACTTGCAGGTTCTTACTACATTGAAGCAAAAACAAACCAAATCGAAGAAGACGCAATGGCTTACATTAAGAAAATTGACGATTTGGGCGGCGCACCAAAAGCAATCGACAAAGGTTATATTCAACAAGAAATTATGGATGCAGCTTATAACTACCAAAAAGAAGTTGAAACTGGCGAGAGAATCGTTGTTGGTATGAATAAATTCCAAATTGAAGAAGAAGCACCTAAGGGCTTATTAAGAGTAGACCCAGCAGTAGGTGAAAGACAAAAACAAAAAATTGTAGACCTTAAAGCGAAAAGAGAGCAGGCTAAAGTTGATGAGACATTAGTGGCCCTTAAAGCAGCTTGTGAAGGTACTGAAAACGTTATGCCATTCATTTTGGACGCAGTTAGAGCTTACGCGACACTTGGAGAAATCTGTGGCGTCATGAGAGAAGTATTCGGCGAATATCAACAATCGGTTATTTTGTAAGTTAAGGAGGATTTAAGTGATGGATAGACCTATTAGAGTGCTTGTAGCCAAGCCAGGTTTAGATGGACATGATAGAGGTGCAAAGGTTATAGCAAGAGCACTTAGAGATGCAGGTATGGAAGTTATTTATACTGGACTTAGACAAACACCTGAGCAAATCGTCAATGCAGCGATTCAAGAAGATGTTGACTGTGTTGCGATCAGTATATTATCAGGTGCACACAATACCTTGTTGCCAAAAGTCGTAGCGCTATTGAAACAAGAGAATGCAGAAGATATTCTTGTTGTTGGTGGTGGCGTTATTCCTGATGAAGACATTCCTTTCTTGAAAGAGAGTGGTATCTCAGAAGTATTTACACCTGGAACACCTACAGAAGTGACAATTAATTACATTAGAGAACATGTAAAATAGATTTAGATAAGGCGGTGACAGTATGACATTAGAAGAGCGTTTGATAAACGGCGATCGTCGTGCGGTAGCAAGGATGATTACGCTGGTGGAGAATAATGACCATGATGCATTTGAGATTCTAAAAAAGCTGTATCACCGTAGCGGTAATGCTTATGTTATAGGAATTACCGGTCCTCCGGGCGCCGGAAAAAGCACTTTGACCGATAAATTGGTCAAACATATCAGGACCTTAGGGAAGACGGTAGGCGTTATTGCTGTCGATCCAACCAGTCCTTTTACGGGTGGTGCCATTCTTGGCGACCGAGTCAGAATGTCGGATATATCCATGGATCCTGGGGTGTTCATACGCAGTATGGGCGCCCGAGGCCATCTTGGTGGTATCTCTCAGGGGACATCTGCAGCGATAAAGGTACTTGATATTTATGGCTGTGACTACATTTTCGTCGAAACAGTCGGCGTTGGACAATCGGAAATAGATATTGTAAAAAATTGTGATACGACACTGATGGTCATGGTGCCAGGGCTTGGAGATGATATTCAAGCGATTAAAGCTGGTGTTATGGAGATTGGCGATGTATTCGCCATCAACAAATCAGACCGGGATGGTGCGAAAAGGACTGCCCGAGAAATCAATGCCATGCTGGATTTTAGCTCCAAGGATTGGAGGCCACCGGTTGAAATGGTGATTGCTACGGAAAATCAAGGCGTGGACAAGCTGTTTGAACAAGTGGAAGTACACAGACAATATCTTGAAGAAACCGGCAATTTTCAACAAAGGCGTTTTGATAATACAAAAAATGAATTGATTGAAATGGTGAAACATAAAATCGTAGGCCAACTCATGGATGAATCTTATAAGCAGGAAATTGTCAATGAGCTTTCAGACAGAGTGGCAAAGCGTATGTTGGACCCTTATACGGCGATTGATACTTTGTATGACAAAGTAATCAAACAAGAAAGCTAAGTGAAAATACATTTTGTCTTAAATAACTAAAGAATTTCATTTAAAACTCTTGTCTTTTTACATGTACATTAAAGGCTATCGTTGATAAAATTTCATTGGAGGATAATTATGAAAGCTTTAAAAATCGATCACATCGGGATTGCAGTAAAAAATCTTGATGAAACATTAAAATTTTACACAGACGTTCTTGGCTTAGAAGTTGGCGGAACAGAAGTTGTTGAAGAGCAAAAAGTAAAGGTTGCCTTTTTACCAGTTGGCGATTCTGAAGTGGAATTATTAGAGTCTACTTCTGAAGATGGCCCGATTGCTAAGTTTATTGAAAAAAATGGCGAAGGTATCCAACATATTGCTTTTAAGGTAGACAATATTGAAGAAGCCATTGCCTTTATGCAAGAAAAAGGCATGAAAATGATTGATGAACAACCGCGTTATGGTGCAGGTGGTGCGAAAATTGCATTCGTTCATCCAAAGAGCTCAAATAGAGTATTGGTAGAATTAAGTCAAAGAGACTAATCGTAGTAAAAACGAAAGTTTTGGGAGGTAAACTGTATGGCTTTTAATAAGTTAGACGATTTGCGCGAAAGAAAGCAAAAGATCGAAGCGGCAGGTGGCGCGAAAAGAGTTGAAAAGCAACATGCTGCTGGAAAATTAACAGCAAGAGAAAGAATCAATCTATTATTCGACGAAAATACTTTTGTTGAGATTGATGCTTTTGTCACACACAGATGTACCAACTTCGGTATGGAATCGCAAGAATTGCCTGCTGAAGGTGTTATAACTGGATACGGAAAAGTTGATGGCAGACTTGTGTATGCATATGCGCAGGACTTCACGGTATCAGGTGGTTCACTTGGTGAAATGCATGCCAATAAGATTTGTAAAGTGCTTGAAAACGCTTTGAAGGTTGGTGCGCCGGTTGTTGGACTTAACGATTCAGGTGGAGCAAGAATTCAAGAGGCGGTTGATGCTTTATCGGGTTATGGAAAGATCTTCTTCCAAAATACCATTGCATCGGGCGTTATTCCACAAATCACTGCAATCATGGGACCATGTGCGGGTGGTGCGGTGTACTCGCCAGCACTTACTGACTTTATCTTCATGGTAGATCAAACATCTCAGATGTTCATCACAGGTCCACAGGTTATCAAGACTGTAACTGGTGAAGAAGTTTCAGCAGAGGCACTTGGTGGTGCGATGACTCACAATAGCGTGAGCGGTGTTGCCCACTTCATGTCTGCAAATGATGAAGCTTGTATCGCTGACATTAGAAGATTGTTAAGCTTTTTACCTTCAAACAATTTGGAAACTGCTCCAGTTTTCGAATGTACGGATGATATAAACAAAATTGTAGAGGAACTCAATACAATTATCCCTGACAATCCAAACAAACCATACGATATAATCGATGTCATCCGTTTGATTGCAGATCATGGCGATTTTGAAGAAGTTCAACCTAATTTCGCTAGAAATATGGTTACTGGTTTCATAAGAATCAACGGACAATCTATCGGCATCGTTGCCAACCAACCTAAAGTACTTGCGGGTTGTCTTGATGTTAACGCGTCAGACAAAGCAGGTAGATTCATTAGAACTTGTGATGCCTTCAATATTCCGCTACTTAACATCGTAGACGTTCCAGGTTTCCTTCCTGGTACAGCGCAAGAATATGGTGGTATCATCCGTCACGGCGCAAAAATGCTTTACGCCTTCAGTGAAGCGACTGTGCCGAAAGTAACCTTGATTGTAAGAAAAGCTTACGGCGGTTCTTACCTAGCGATGTGCTCTAAAGACTTAGGGGCAGACGTTGTACTGGCTTGGCCAAATGCGGAAATCGCAGTTATGGGACCACAAGGCGCAGCAAACATCATTTTCAGAAATGATATTAAAGACGCAGAGGATCCAGTCGTGATGCGTCAACAAAAGATTGAAGAATACACTGCTGAATTTGCAACACCATATAAAGCAGCAGAACGTGGATTTGTTGACGATGTTATCGAACCAAGCTCAACACGTCCAAGATTAGCAGATGCTTTCGACATGCTGGCTTCAAAGCGTGAAAGCAGACCAGCTAAGAAACACGGTAATATTCCATTGTAAGAAGTATAAAAGAGGTGACTGAATGGAAAACATGGCTTTATTAGACAAGTTTGCCAATCCGGAAATGATTCATTCGTTGACGTTTGGCGAAAAGATGTTAGCAACCTTTTATACAACTGTCCTAGGAATGTTAATTACGTTTTCTGCATTAATTATCATTTGGATTATGACAGTTCTATTGTCTAAATTTGTTCAATCAATTGAAAAAAGAGGCAAAGCTGACATTATTGAGGTGAAAGAAACACCACAACAAATCAAGCAGGCAGAAGTAGTTACTGAAGATGAGGACGAAGAGTTGATTGCGGTAATTACAGCGGCTGTAGCGGCAAGTTTAAATACGTCTATTCACAATATCGTGGTATCGAATATTGTGCGTGTGAGCGATGCGACACCTTCATGGGGTGTTGCGGGTAGATCAGAACAAATGAATTCTAGATTTTAGGGGGATTTAACCGATGAAGAAATTTAATATTACTGTAAATGGTAAAACATACGAAGTAGATGTAGAAGAAATTGGTGGCGCACCATCAGCGCCAAGAGCAGCAGCACCAAGACCTGCAGCTCCAGCGGCAGCGCCAAGAGCAGCAGCGCCGGCGGCAGCTCCAGCAGCGGCACCAGCAGCAGTACCTGCAGGCGCAAACACGGTGACTTCACCAATGCCTGGTACAATACTGGATATTAAAGTCGCTGTTGGTGACACAGTAAACAGCGGTGACGTTTTAATGATTCTTGAAGCAATGAAAATGGAAAATGAAATTATGGCACCAGCAAGTGGTAAAATATCTGCAATTAGTGTAGCAAAAGGTGCATCAGTAAACGGTGGAGATGTATTAATCGTTATCGGATAATACTGGCGATTGATAATCTTTCGAAAGGAGTTGCACAGATGTTACAAGCAGTTATAGATTTTATCAATAGCACGGGCTTTATGGCTATTACATTCCAGCAAGTCATCATGATCGGTATTTCTTTCTTACTGTTGTACCTCGCGATTGCAAAAGGCTTTGAACCCTTGTTACTCGTGCCAATCGCTTTTGGTATGCTGTTGACGAATTTGCCTTTAGCTGGATTAATGAACCCGCATGTGGGTCACGGTCATGAACCGGGCGGCTTATTATGGTATTTCTATCAGGGGGACGAACTCGGTATCTTCCCTCCGATTATATTCTTGGGTGTAGGTGCGATGACAGACTTTGGTCCGCTTATTGCCAATCCTAAGTCCTTACTTTTAGGTGCAGCAGCTCAGTTCGGTATCTTCATTACCTTCCTAGGCGCTATTGCATCAGGCCTTTTCACAGCGCAACAAGCGGCTGCCATTGGTATCATCGGTGGTGCGGACGGTCCAACGGCGATTTTCTTATCGTCGAAACTAGCTCCGGAACTACTGGGTCCAATCGCGGTAGCAGCGTATTCGTACATGGCCCTCGTGCCGGTTATTCAACCGCCAATCATGAAGGCTTTGACAACAAAAGAAGAACGTGTCATTAAAATGGATCAATTGAGAGCAGTTTCCTCGCTTGAAAAGCTACTTTTCCCAGTTGTGGTTACGGTTATCGTAGCACTTATTGTACCACCAGCGACAGCGCTAGTTGGTATGTTGATGCTAGGTAACTTGTTTAAAGAGTGCGGCGTGGTTGGCCGTTTAGAAGATACTGCTAAGAACAACTTAATGAATATCGTTACTATTTTCCTAGGTATCTCGGTAGGTGCAACAGCAACTGCTGAAATCTTCCTACAAAAAGAAACATTGGCTATTGTTGCCCTAGGCGTTTTCGCCTTTGGTGTCGGTACAGCAGCTGGCGTATTACTTGCTAAGGTCATGAACAAATTAGAAGGTGGTACGATCAACCCGCTTATCGGTTCTGCAGGGGTTTCTGCGGTACCTATGGCTGCCAGAGTTTCTCAAGTAGTTGGACAGAAGGAAAATCCTTCTAACTTCCTTTTAATGCATGCGATGGGACCTAACGTTGCAGGCGTTATTGGATCGGCTGTATCGGCAGGGGTACTTTTATCTCTGTTCGGTGGCTACTAGAACACAATAGAAAAACCTTGAGTGACAGATCCGCCTTTTATTTCATAAGAGGCGGATTTCATTGTTTTATAAAAAATGATATGATTGAGAGAGATTAATCCTAAGGAGAAAAAATGAGAAAAGAAATACTGAAAACCTTAATGGAGAATACGGATAAATACATATCAGGTGAAGAGTTGAGCCAAATATTCAGCGTGTCTAGAACGGCAGTGTGGAAGGCGATTAAAGCGCTGAAAGAACAAGGTTATCAAATTGAGTCGGTTTCCCGAAAAGGATATAAGCTCATTGAACAGACAGTTGCCCTTAGTGCCGATGAATTGGCGATCAAAATCAAATCAGAAAAACATTCTTATCACTTTATTTGTCATAAATCGGTAGATTCGACGAGCAGCGCCTTAAAGCGCTTAGCCAACGAAGGTGTTCAGGAATGGACTGTCGTACTTTCGGAAGAACAACTGGAAGGTCGAGGACGCCTCGGACGACAGTGGATTTCGAAAGCGGGTGAGGGCATCTACATGTCCCTGCTTTTAAAACCCGATATTCTGCCTCATCATGCGGCCAAGATCACCCAAATCGCAGCAAGCGCCGTGACGCTGGCGATTAGGGAGACGACAAACTTGCCGGTTCTGATCAAGTGGCCTAATGATATCGTCATCAACGGCAAAAAGGTATGTGGCATATTGACGGAAATGGCGGCTGAACTCAATCAAATCAACTATGTCATTTTGGGTATTGGCATTAATGTCAATGGTGAATACTTCGATGAAGAAATCAAAGACAAGGCCAGCTCTTTAAAAATGGCTCTAGGACAGGAAAAACCTATAGATAGGAAAGTGGTCATCGAATCATTTTTCAGACATTTTGAGGGGTTATATGAGCAGTTTATTGATGAAAGTGACGCAGGACACGCCATTGAAATATGTCGCAAGTATTCTGCCATTATCGGTACGGATGTCCAGATTCTTCGGCGACAAAATACGGAGGCAGTTTTCGTCGTCGATCTGACTGACGAAGGCGAGCTATTGATTAGGCATCAAGATGGTAGGGAGGAAGTCATCATCAGTGGTGAAGTCTCCATTCGTAGAGGCGACCGCTACATATAGACGGTTGAAAATGCTGGTGAAAAGTGGTAGTATGTTTTAGGTTATAGAAGGTGTAAAAATTATACTAATTTAGAATAGAAGGAGTAGGTTACATGTTGCTTGCTTTTGATGTGGGGAATACCAACATTGTGATTGGTATTTTTAAAGACGACAGTAAGGAATTGCTTACAAACTGGAGAATGTCAACTGACAAAAGTAAATCTGCCGACGAAATCGGCATGTTTTTAGCGCAGTTGTTTCATTATGAAAATTTAGATATGAAAGATGTAAAGGATGTCATCATTTCATCGGTAGTACCGACGATCATGTATTCTTTGCAGCATATGTCGATTAAATATTTTGGCAAAGAGCCTATCGTTATCGGACCTGGTATTAAAACGGGTATGAATATCAAATACGATAACCCTCGGCAAGTGGGTGCAGACAGAATTGTTAATGCGGTAGCGGCATACAAGAAATACGGCGGTCCGTTGATTGTCGTGGATTTTGGTACGGCGACCACTTATTGTGCGATTACCGAAAACTGCGAGTATTTAGGTGGTGCCATTATGCCTGGCATTAAAATCTCAAGTGATGCGCTTTTTCAAAAGGCAGCTAAGTTGACAAGGGTAGAACTCATAAAACCGGATAATATCATTTGCAAGAATACCACACAGAGTATTCAAGCCGGTATCATTTACGGTTATGTGGGCTCTGTAGACTATATAGTAGAAAAGATGAAAGAAGAGCTCGGAGTGATCAATGTCAATGTGGTCGCAACCGGAGGTTTATCGACGCTGATTGCAAGCGAGTCGAAAACCATTAATATCGTCGATAAATTTTTGACTTTGGATGGCTTGAAAATCATCCATGAAATGAATAAGTAATTGGGGAAATAAATGAAAATTGGAAATGTAACTCTCAGTAGCGATGTGTTTTTAGGGCCGATGGCCGGCGTTACTGATTTAGCTTTTAGAAAAATATGTATGGATTTTGATTGTGGTCTCATGGTAACAGAGATGGTGAGTTCAAAAGCCCTGCATTATAACGATAAAAAGACGGCTCAGCTTTTGGAACTGGATCCGGAGGAAGTGGCGGCCATCCAAATTTTCGGTTCGGAACCGGAAATCATGGGAGAAGCGGCAGAACGGTTAAACCCCTATTCCAACGTCATATTGGATATCAACATGGGATGCCCGGCGCCTAAAATCATCAAGAATGGTGATGGCTCAGCTCTGATGAAACAACCCAAGCTTGCCGGTCAAATTATTGAAGCTGTCGTAGAGAGGTCTATAAAACCTGTCACGGTAAAGATTCGCAAAGGCTGGGATGACACGTCAATCAACGCAGTGGAGATTGCGCGTATCGCTGAAGCCAGCGGTGCGGCGGCAGTGGTTGTCCACGGACGTACACGGGATCAATTTTATGCAGGCAAGGCAGACTATGAAATTATAAAGAGGGTTAAACAGGCCCTTTCCATTCCGGTTATCGGCAATGGAGATATTTTAAGTATTGAGGATGCGATACGCATGAAAGCGGTCACGGATTGCGATGGCATTATGATTGCAAGAGGGGCTCAAGGCAACCCTTGGCTCATCAGGGAAGTTGCAACTTACTTAAAGACGGGACAGCGCATCGAAGCACCTACATTTAATGAAAAAATTGATGTGGCACTTAATCATTTTGATCTGCTGATTGCCATCAAGGGCGAACATATCGGTCTTTTGGAAATGCGAAAGCACGCTGCTTGGTATATCAAGGGCATGCAAGGTGCGTCTAAAGTTAAATCGGAGATAAACCGTTCTAAAGAGGTTGAAGAAGTTAGACAGTTGTTGAAATCATTGGTAGAATAAAAATACAATGCACCTAGTAAACATTGACGTTGAATGTGGCTTTGTGTTATTCTATTTTTTAAAATAAGGGTGATTATAGTTTTACGGATTTGATGGTTACGATGTATTAAATGGGCTGTGGTGGCGTACTTTAATGCATACTATTAAATAGAAAGGAGATATGATATTACCGTTAATATCATAAACAACAACATGAGTAATGAAGAAAGAACAAATGTAAAAAGATTAAGTGATCAAGAATTGATTAGAATCGAGAAAATTCAAGAGTTAAAAGAGATGGGGATTGAACCATTTGGCGGCAGATTTCTTCCAGAAAATCATTCTGCAGAGCTGAAAGAAAAGTATGCGGATGT
>JAFGTX010000218.1 GCA_016938815.1 Clostridia bacterium
GCAACTTCATCAAGTGATGCTTCCCAGTTGTCTGTTAATTCAGATTTGATTTCTGCAAATCCTTCTGTCACTTCTTCTTTTGCTAAACCAAACATTGCATAATCTTCGTTTGCTACAACAAGTGCTTCAATTTTATTCACTCTGTCTAGAACAAGTGCTTTAACATTTTCATCAGTTTTAGCGGCATTGATTAAATCAATATACATACCGTAGAAATCATCAAGCGAAATGTTCAATTTGTATTGAACCACCGGTACTTGAGAAGCTGTTCCATTTACAGCTACACTTATTGTGCCTTTACCCATTTTTTCAACGTTACCTTCAAGTAACTTTCTGAAAATATCTTCATAGGCAGAAGCATTGTTCATTACTGCCTTGTAAGCCTCGTCTTTTTCGTAAATTGCTTTCAAGTATGCCGCTAGATCAACGTCTTTAAGTTGAATTTCTTCACCTGATGCATCAAGCGCTTCTTGAATATCCAAATAAAGAGGATCATTGATCAATTGAGGTGCTGTAATACTTGCTTCCCAAGGTTTTACATTAACGCCCATCTCAAGTGCTGGAATATCTTTGTAGTTAAGGGCTAAACCAAGTGCCATTTGTAAATCGTTGGCTTCATAATCCATTTTAGAAACAAGGTTATAGTTGAATGACACACGCGATAATAACGTATTCACAAACTTGATCGATGCTGCAGGATCTTCTGAATCTGCAAATGCACCGTTTTCCAACATCTTAGCTTCATCCATTGAGAAAGTTAAGCCTACAGTTGCATCTACTGCTGTTTCTTCTTCAGTTTGCACACCACTGTATAGAATATGATTAACCGGATTACTCTCTAGCATCGACTGCTTAATCATCGGATAACCTACGACCCCACCAATTCCTAATACTGCAATAATCACTATTGCAATTAACATCTTCTTATTCATATGTAATTCTCCTTTGAAATAATATTTACACTCCGTCCATTATATCGGCAAAAGCACATGAATACAATCTAAAAAGGCAATAAATCCCATTAAAAAAGTATTAAATCGTCATAAAAGTACTCATGGGAATCACCAAAGGCTTTTGGGTCATTGGGTGCGTCATGATATAAAAATTGTCGCCATAGACCGCTGCAATGAGCTCTTCTCTCAGCACCAATTCCGGTGCCCCCTTGTCCAAAATGGCACCGTCTTTCACCAAAATAATCTCATCAGCATATTGGCCTGCGATATTGAGATCATGCAGTACCGTAATCACCGTTAGCCCTTTTTCAACGCATAATTTTTTCACTGTGTCCAATACCTGAATCTGATGGTTGATGTCCAAATTGGCAATCGGTTCGTCTAAAACCATAATCTGAGATTCTTGTGCAATCGCTCTGGCGATAATGACCCTTTGTCGTTCACCGCCACTGATTTCCAGCACACTGGCATCTTTCAAATGCCATGTATCCGTAATCATCATAGCGCCCTTGACGATGTCATCATCTTGCTTTGTACTACTTGAAAATCTTCTGATATGGGCGCTTCTTCCCATCATCACAACTTCATGGACAGAAAAATCATAGGCGATCTGTGTGTTTTGAGGTACTGCTGATAATTGCAAAGCCAAACCTTTATGACTATAGGCCATCAAATCTTTTCCGTCTACAAATATGGCCTCCTTTTCTGGTTCCAAATGCCGTAATATATTTTTAAGCAGCGTGGTCTTTCCCGAACCATTTGGACCGACAATGGCGTAAAAATTGCCGCGCTTGATGCTTAAGGACACATCCTGAAGAATCATCTTATCACCATAATGCCAATTCAAATCTCTGATTTCAATTAAGTTCATTTCATCACCGCTTTCCACTTCGACTTAATAAAAGGTATATAAAATATGGCGCGCCCACGACCGCCGTGATGGCGCCTACCGGAATTTCCACCGGTGGCATGGCTATTCTCGCGAAGGTATCCGTCACCACCATGAAGATGCCGCCGCAAAGTGCCGATGTCGGCAAGAGCACCTTATGGCTCGATCCAAAAAATAGACGCACCGTATGCGGGACAATCAAACCGACAAAACCGATGATACCGCTGACCGAAACCGCCGAAGCCACCATAATCGACGTGGAAACCAAAAGTATTTTGCGAACGACATCGACGTTAATGCCCAGACTTTTGGCCTCCTCCTCACCACTGACCATCACATCTAAATCCCTTGAGAATGCCAATAATACGATAATGCCTAGTACCATCACAGGCAACATGGCTGAGACTTTCGTCCAGTTGGCCGCCGCCATACTCCCCATGGTCCATAGGTAAACGCGTTCAATCGCTTCTCTATGCATAATCATCAGCAAGGAGACAATGGCCGACAAAAAGAAACTGACCGCGATGCCCGCTAAAAGAAGGGTCGCAATCGTATTTCTCTTATGCACTTGGCCGATGACATAGACGAGGGCAATGGTCGATAAGGCACCTACAAAAGCACAGATCGTCACCGTGCTGAATCCCATATAGGAGTGGTCACCAATGAATACAATCGCCAAGGTCGCGCCAAAGGCCGCACCGGAAGAGACACCCAACACATAAGGGTCCGCCATGGGATTTCTGAAAATCCCTTGATAGGCGGCACCGGAAATGCTAAGCCCTACGCCCACAAGCATGGCCATCAATACCCTCGGCAATCGGATCGACCAAACAATCTTCTGAAAAGGCAGTCCGATGTCTGAAAGGTCAATCCATCCCGAGTGTGATGGCAATAGCTTTGACAATACAATTCTCAAGCTTTGACCAAAATGGATATCGGCGACACCCACCGTCGTAGCACCGATCACGCAAATCATCAATATCAAAAATAAAATACTACACGTCCTAATTGACTTTTTCATAGTTTCACTTCTCGCTTATCTGCACCTAAAAAGCTTCAGGATGCAATATCTTCGCCACCGCTTCCAAGCCATCTGCAAGTCTCGGTCCCTGACGGTCCAACAGATTATTGTCGATTTCAAAAACACGGCCTTCTTTAACGGCAGTCAGCAGTTGATAGTTTTCAGAACTCATAATACCAGCTTTCCCCTCTTGGGCTTCAGAACAGATGATCATTTCAGGATCTCTTTCTACCAGTTTTTCATGTGAAAAGCGCCATCCACTGCCATCTTTCGCCACATTGTCACCGCCAGCCATCTCGATGATCTGAGCAATAAAAGTCTCACCAGTTGCTGTATAATCACCACTCTCACCATAGGCAACCACATAATAAACCGATGGTTTTTCAGTGTCCTTCACTTTTTCAATCACATCAGCAACCTTGGCTTGCATCGCCGTTTGAATAGCCAAACTTTTTTCCTGAGCATTTAAAATTTTCCCCAAAGCATCAATCGTATCATACACACCCTCAAAAGACGATTCCCCATAGAGCACAACCACCGTATAGCCTAGAGACTCCAAATTATCTAAAACATCCTGCTTAAAATGTGTCGATGCGACAATCAAATCCGGTTCCAAATTCGCAATCACCTCTAAGTTCGGATCCGTAAGTAAGCCAACCGATTGGACAATCGAAGCTTCTTCTGGATAACTGCAATAGTCCGTTCTACCTATCAAACGATCGCCTAAACCCAAGGCAAAAATCGTCTCCGTAATATTTGGCGCTACCGAAATAATATGTGTCGGTTCCTTTTCAATCGTCACTTCTCTACCGAGAGAATCCACAATCGTCATAGGATACACACTCTGATCCGGTGTTAGCGATTCGCCCACATCCTCATTTGCTACCGACACTTCCTCATTTTGAGTGGCTGCACCATCATCTTTCATAGGTGTTTGGCCACAGGCCACTATAAACAGCATCAACAATGCCACCAATCCTAATACAAACGTCTTTTTCATTTCTTCCTCCCAATACAATCATTTCAAGTTACAATCCCAGCCATGCTTATGGCTCACGAAAAAAACACACCTGTTTATATAAAACAGATGTGTTGGATTCTGGTCTACATAAACTCATCCGCGTAAGTTTACAAATCATGTCCGTTGGCAGTTCTCCTGGCTCAGCTTCATCGATTCCAGCACCTTCCCGAATAATCAGTGGTATACGCTGTTCTCTCAACCTTACAGTGGCGGGACCGCACAAGTTTCTCACTTGTTTCTCTATTAAGCAATCATGCACCAACAAACTATTTAATTGTCACTTGATTATACTATAAAAACAGTAAACTTCCAACTTGATAGAAGAGGAAGGACACCAGCCACGCAATCATCACTTGGTAAACGACCGAAAAAGTCGCCCACTTCCATGAATTGGTCTCCCGTTTTATGACGCCGATTACCGCAACGCATGGCGTATAAAGCAGTAC
>JAFGTX010000219.1 GCA_016938815.1 Clostridia bacterium
AGCGGAATCCATAAGGATTCCGCTCAATCAATCAGTTGCTTATTTTAAAATTTGGGCTACCACTCCTGCGCCTACTGTTCTTCCACCTTCTCTGATTGCAAATCTCAATCCTTCTTCCATTGCAATCGGTGTAATTAATTCTACTGTGAAGGTCGCATTGTCTCCCGGCATTACCATTTCTATGCCTTCTTCTAGCTCTACAGAACCTGTTACGTCTGTTGTTCTAAAATAAAACTGCGGTCTGTATCCCTTGAAAAACGGTGTGTGTCGTCCGCCTTCTTCTTTTGTCAATACATAAACTTCGCCTTTGAATTTGGTGTGCGGTGTGATGGAGTTTGGCTTTGCCAATACTTGGCCTCTTTCTATCTCATCTCTTTGCACGCCTCTTAACAATGCTCCTATATTGTCTCCTGCTTGCGCTTGATCCAATAATTTTCTGAACATCTCTACGCCTGTACATACTACTTCTCTTGGCTCTTCTGATAAACCTACTATCTGAATCTTGTCTTGTACTTTTAGTACGCCTCTTTCTACTCTTCCTGTCGCTACGGTTCCTCTACCTGTGATTGAGAAAACATCCTCTACAGGCATCAAGAATGGCTTTTCTATATCTCTGACCGGTGTCTCGATTTCTACATCGACAACTTCCATCAATTCGATTATCTTGTCTGCCCATTCTCCTTCAGGATTTTCTAATGCTTTTAAAGCTGATCCGACGACTATGGCTGTGTTGTCTCCGTCAAATTCATATTCTGACAATAGTTCTCTGATTTCCATCTCTACTAGCTCAATCAGTTCTTCATCATCTACCATGTCGGCTTTGTTTAAAAATACTACTATTTTAGGTACGCCTACTTGCCTTGATAATAAAATGTGCTCTCTTGTTTGCGGCATCGGTCCGTCAGCTGCTGATACAACTAATATCGCACCGTCCATCTGTGCCGCTCCTGTAATCATGTTTTTGACGTAGTCGGCATGTCCGGGGCAGTCCACGTGTGCGTAGTGTCTGTTTGGTGTCTCATATTCAACGTGTGCTGTTGATATGGTGATCCCTCTTTCTCTTTCTTCCGGCGCCTTGTCTATCTTGTCAAAGGCTACGGCCTCTCCAAATCCATATTTCTTATGCAATACTGATGTGATTGCAGCTGTTAGTGTCGTTTTACCGTGGTCTACGTGTCCTATCGTTCCTATGTTTACGTGAGGTTTGTTTCTTTCAAACTTAGCTTTTGCCATTTTTTTCCTCC
>JAFGTX010000220.1 GCA_016938815.1 Clostridia bacterium
AATTTACCGAAATTATTGAAAATCTTAGCTTTGCAAAAAGCTCATCTATTTTTTTAATCAATCAGAACAACGACATCATTGCTCACAACTCAAAAGATATGGAATTTTACAAACATGAATTTATCGACGAATTGGGTCGCAATCGCATTTCTACATTAAAGACTGTTGATAATGTCGATTATGTTATCTCTTCCATACCGCTCAACATCAACGACTGGAAACTCATCGCCATCACGAAAACAGATTTCAACAACGAATTGAACCTGATGCGACATCAGACATTTCTCATTATCCTGATTACGTCGCTTATCAGTATCATATTTGCATTCTGGGGCTTCAAGAACATCCTTTCAAACTTGAAACTCCTGATCGATACCACAGAACAATACAGTAATGGACAGTATCAAGTTAGAAGCCAAGTGAATTCCAACGATGAATTCAAAATGCTTTCCAGCAGTATGAACAACATGCTGGACTCCATCGAACATCTGATTGAAGAACGGGACAGCAACTATATTCATACCGTAAAGGTACTTGCAAATGCCATCGAAGCTTCAGACCAGTATACGCGTGGTCACTGCGACCGTGTCGGACTGATTTCCCTTGAAATCGGAAGCAAGATGGCTCTCGATGAGGATGCCATGAAGCAGCTTGAATTTGCTTGTATCCTACACGATATCGGTAAAATAGCCATTCCAGAACGTATTCTCAACAAGCCCGGTGCACTTACCGATGAAGAATTCGCTTTGATCAAAGCCCATCCACAAGTAGGACATGATATCCTCAAGGATATTCATTTCTTTGGAAAGGCAAAACAGATTATATTACAGCATCATGAGCGCATTGATGGTACGGGTTATCCATCCGGTTTAAAGGGTGATGAAATCTGTCTTGAAGCCAAGATTCTAACTGTTGCAGATGCTTACGACGCCATGTCTAGTGAACGCATTTATCGTAACGGATCACTCAGTCAAGAATATATCATTGATGAGCTTCGCGCCTGTGCAGGTGCCCAGTTTGATGCACAGGTCGTTGAAATACTCATCAGCATCCTGCAACTTCAAGAGAATTTTGATGAAGGTATATCTTAAAACGAAAACCATATTTGCTTTAGCAAAAAAATAGAACACGCTGCCGGATTGGCAGCGTGTTTTTTCACTCTATAATCTCTACGCTTCGTACATCGCATCAATTTCTTTTTGCAACTCATCGTTGTCAAAGAAATCATCAAATGTACACATTTTGTCTACAATGCCCTTTGGTGTGATTTCCATGATACGGTTAGCAATGGTATTGATGAATTTATGGTCGTGTGATGCGAATAACATGGTACCATTAAATGCGATCAAGCCGTTGTTCACCGCTGTAATAGACTCAAGATCCAAGTGGTTTGTCGGTTCGTCTAGAATCAATACGTTCGCACCTGAAAGCATCAATTTCGAGAACATACATCTTACTTTCTCACCACCGGATAATACCTTAGCGCTCTTAAGGGCTTCTTCACCAGAGAATAACATTTTACCGAGGAAGCCACGAATGAAGGCTTCATCCTTCTCGTTTGGTGAATATTGTCTTAACCAGTCCACTAATGAGTCTTCGTTGTCTTCAAAGTATTCTGTGTTGTCTTTAGGGAAGTAACCTTGAGTTGTCGTTACACCCCATTTGAAAGTGCCTTCGTCCGGTTCCATTTCGCCCATTAGAATTTTAAAGAGGGTTGTTCTTGCCAATTCATTTCTACCTAAGAAAGCAATCTTGTCGCCCTTATTTACTGTGAAAGAAATGTTGTCAAGAATCTTAACACCATCAATTGTTTTAGAGAGACCCTCAATGAATAAAATATCCTTGCCTGCTTCTCTCTCTGGTGTAAAGCCAACAAATGGATAACGTCTAGAGGATGGTTGGATATCTTCAACCGTTAATTTATCCAGCATTTTCTTACGCGCAGTCGCTTGTTTCGCTTTTGAAGCATTTGAACTGAATCGCGCAATAAAGTTTTGAAGCTCTTTGATTTTTTCTTCTGATTTTTTGTTTTTATCGTTCAACAGTTTTAGTGCCAACTGACTTGATTCGTACCAGTAATCGTAGTTACCTGGGAACATTTTTGCCTTACTGAAGTCGATGTCCACCATATGAGTACAGATTTTATTCAAGAAGTGACGGTCATGGGAAATAACGATGACTGTTTTCTCATAAGACAATAAGAACTTCTCTAACCAGTCGATTGCTCTAAAATCAAGGTGGTTGGTCGGCTCATCCATCAGTAAGATGTCAGGACTTCCAAAGAGTGATTGCGCCAATAATACTTTGACTTTCTCGCCACCCATTAAGTCTGCCATTTTCTTATCATGAAGATCTTTTGTGATACCAAGACCCATCAAGAGCTTCTCAGCGTTCATTTCAGCATCCCAACCGTCAAGGTCAGCAAATTCGCCTTCTAATTCCGCTGCTTTGATACCATCTTCTTCTGTAAAGTCAGCCTTTGCGTACAATTCATTCTTTTCTTGGATAATGTCATATAGGCGCTTATGACCGATAATAACCGTATCCAGTACTGTCATTTCGTCAAATTCGAAATGGTCCTGTCTTAGCATTGCCAAACGTTCGCCCGGCGTAATACTGATGTCCCCTTTGTTTGGTTCAATCTCACCCGCCAATATTTTCATAAAAGTCGATTTTCCGGCACCGTTAGCGCCAATCACGCCGTAGCAATTGCCCGGTGTAAACTTTAAATTTACATCTTCAAATAATTTTTTGTCTCCAAATCTGAGACTTACTCCGTTAACTGTAATCATTTTTGTGTTCCTTCCTTAATATACAAAATAGCCACTTTGACTATTATACAATTTTCCTTTAAAGAAGAAAAGGCTCTCGCGAAAATTTATCGACCTTGTTCCAGTAAATTAATAAATGCGACCATATATTGGGTCAAATCTTCCGGTTTTCTACTGGATACGATGTTGTCATCCACAACAACCGGTTCATTAATCCAGACGGCACCTGCATTTTTGAGATCATCCATAATCCCCGGTGTAGACGTTACTTTAACACCATTCATAATACCGGCTGAAATCGTTACCGATGCCCCATGGCAAATTTGTCCAATCGGCTTACCTTGGGCATCAAAGTCCCTCACCAATTCCTTGACGCGTTCAAATCGTCTCATTTTATCCGGTGCCCAACCACCCGGTATCAGTAGACCATCATAGTCTGCCGCGTGGATATCATCCCATGAAACGTCTGAAGTATAGGGTACGCCATATTTGCCTTTGAATAACATGCCTCTTTTTTCGGAAGCCATATGGACGAGATAGCCCTCTTCCCTGATTCTATACACGGGATACCAAAGCTCTAAATCCTCTGCCAAGTCATGTACCAAAACCAAAATTTTATTTGTTTTCATCTCATTCCCTCCCCTTACTAAGTAAGCCATATCTTTTTCCTATATACCCTTCCATTCAGAAAACTATCCTTATGCCACAGAATTAGGATTCTACCAAAAAAGCCACCCCCATGTGGTAGATGGAAGTGACCCCTTCGGTTCAATGTGTTTATTCGGTAAAGTTGTATTTTCTAGCTTTAGAAGCCACCGTCTTATGGGTTAAACCAAGCTGCTTACCCGCTCTATTAAAGCTACCGTATTTTGAAATTGCATGTTGGATGATTTCCATTTCATATTCTTCCATAGTCGCCAACTGACCCATGTCGTTGTAGTTGATCAATCCCTGATGTTGGGGATTAGACGCAGAATAGTAACGCTTTGAAATATCCTTTGGCAGGTCATCCAGTGTCAATGTATCCGATTCCATCAAAACAATGCTCTGTTCAAGAACATTTTTCAACTCTCTTATGTTCCCACGCCAACCATGATTGCTCATGCACTCAATGACTTCTTCTTCAACATGGGAAAGTTCAATACCGTGTTTCATTGCCAGTTGATCGGCAAAATAGCGTACAAGTAGGGGGATGTCGCTACGTCTTTCTCTAAGGGGTGGTAATTCGATTTGAATGACATTCAAACGATAGTATAAGTCCTCTCTGAAGCTGCCTTCTTCAATCATGGCTTCCAGATTCTTATGGGTAGCCGCTACGATTCTGACATCAATCGGGATCGTTGAAACACCACCAACACGGTATAATTCCCGCTCTTGAAGTACACGTAGTAATTTGACCTGAAGTTGCATTGGCAAATCACCGATTTCATCAAGGAAAAGCGTTCCACCATTGGCCATTTCAAACTTGCCGACCTTTTTCTGATGGGCACCTGTAAACGCACCTTTCTCGTGACCGAAAAGTTCCGACTCTATGAGATTCTCAGGAATGGCCGCACAGTTAACTGCGACAAACGGTCCGGTCATCCTCTTACTTGAATGGTGTATTTCTTTGGCAATCATCTCTTTTCCGGTACCACTCTCACCTCTAATCATCACGGTAATATGTCTTTTGGCACCTTTTTCCGCTTTCAAAAGCGCTTCCACAAACACAGGATCTTCTCCTATAATGGTCTCAAAAGGGTTCTTTTTGACCAATGGCATTTTCTGCTGTCCAATATCTAAAAGTCCCTCTTCCGATAGTTGGTAAATACCAATCAAACCTTTGAACTGCTTCTCAGCCATGATCGGGTTGACTTGGACATGAAACAGCTTGTCACCATGACGGACATCACCACTAAGAGATGCCTTTTTTCGAAGACCTCTGTTCAACAACTCATCAAAACGATTTCTGCCATAATTGAAATATCGTTTATACTGTTCGTTGGCATAGACTTCCTGACCTTCCGTATCAATGATGCAAACACCTTGATCCACGGCATCCAAAATCGAAGCATAGTACTCTGATACAAAATCTATTTCTTTCACCGGATTCATCGGTAATCTTGAAATATTCATGATTCACCCCCTAAAATCAGTTTCCTCAGCTTACTTATACTTTGTCCATGCTACGCGTCGCTATGATGTTGACTTCTGTCCCTAGAATATTTTCAATAAGTACGTCACCCATCTTGATAGGTGCTATACAAGTAAAGTCGTTAATGACTTTCATCGCTTCAAAAATCAGCTTTTTATCAATCGGTCTATCTGTTCTTACAGGCAAACGTTTGAGAAATGCCTGCTCTATTTTTACTGTCGTCGGCACCATCCGCGTCGGGTGTGTCATCTCCTCAATCGCGTAATTGATACCACGTTTACAGGTATTTCCTGTAATCCTATAACCGTTTTCTGCCGTATCATCCTTTTCAATGGTTAATCGACATCCCACAGGACAAACGATACATACTAAGTCTTTTGTCATTTTTATGCCTCCTTAACCACTTCTACCGAGATGTACTTACCCAGATGCGCTTCAATAAGCGCTTTAGGTAAATCGATCCGCTCCATTTCACCTGGCGCAAGGTGCGCTTTTTTTAGTCGCTTGACCTCTACACCATCGATCTTAACCGAAAGTTCCGCTTTATGATAAACATTGCGTACACGCATCAATAGCGGTAGTTGCTCTCCGACATTTTCCATTCTAATGCGTTGTGGCACAATATAACCGATACCTTCTTGAGCTTTCGTCTCAAGAATAGCCATACTCGTTGCCATTTCTTGCTTGACATATTTTGCAGCCGCTTTTCCAGCCCGTCTGCTCTCCTCCGTCACAAAGTCCACAAGATCATGGACGTGAACAACATTACCACAAGCAAAAATACCTTCAACTGATGTTTCCATCGATTCATTGACGATAGGACCTTTGGTCGCATTGTCTATGGCCACGCCTGCAGAACGTGATAATTCATTTTCAGGAATCAAACCGACAGACAGCAGCAATGTATCACATTCGTACACCCGCTCTGTCCCCTCTATCGGTTTTAGATTCTCATCAACCGCTTGGACAGTAACCGCTTCCACCCGGTTCTTTCCTTCGATTTTGGTGATGGTATGGCTCAGCAGGAGTGGAATATCGTAGTCATCTAAGCACTGAACGATATTTCGCGTCAAACCACCTGAAAAAGGCATTAATTCAGCAACTGCCATGACTTGTGCACCTTCAAGGGTCATTCTTCGCGCCATGATGAGTCCAATATCTCCGGAGCCTAAAATCACGACTTTTTTCCCGACCATATAACCTTCCATGTTCATGTATCTTTGCGCCGTTCCGGCGTTGAAGACACCCGCTGGACGATAGCCAGGAATGGCAATGGCTCCCCGTGTACGTTCTCTGCATCCCATCGCTAGGATGACAGCTTGGGATTCAATGATTCTATAGCCATCTGCCGAACTTACACAATGGACCGTTCTATCTTCTGTGATTTCCAATACCATCGTGTCTAAAACATAATCAATCCCTAATGATCTGAGTTCGTTGATAAAACGTTCTGCGTATTCCGGTCCAGTAAGTTCTTCCTTGAAAACATGTAATCCGAATCCATTATGAATGCACTGCTGGAGTATCCCACCAAGTTCTCTGTCTCTCTCTATAACCAGTATTTGATCAATACCTTCTTTTTTAGCTTCAATGGCCGCCGCTAAACCTGCCGGTCCACCGCCGATGACCACAATATCATATTTTTTCATGTTCAACCCCCACTATGCCTTTGTATGTCCTGATAAAACGTATGAACCTTTATTTTCTTGCAACACATCTTCCATATCGCATTTCAATTCTCTCGCCAGTATCTCCATGACCCGCGGTCCGCAGAAACCGCCTTGGCATCTGCCTGCACCTGGTCGAACACGTCTCTTTATACCATTCACAGTCCTGCCACCAGCGCTTCTATGGATGGCATCGACGATTTCACCCTCTGTAATCATTTCACAACGGCAAATGATTCTACCATAAGCCGGATTTTCCTTAATAAGTGCTGCCTTTTCCTCTGCTGATAGGTGTTCGAACTTCAATTTAGGACGTCTTACCGGATTGTAATCCGCTTTCTCCACAAGACCCGCCATGATAGTTCCCACCAATTCACCGACATAGACTGCAATAGCAGGTGCCGATGATAGTCCTGGGGATTTTATGCCCGCTACATTGATAAAGCCCGGAACAACACTAGATTCCTCAATGATGAAATCCCCTGTGGACGGTTCCGCTCTGAGACCAGCAAAGGTCGTGATATTCATGCCATAGGGTACTTTATCCGTAATCCCGATGGCCAGTTCTTTTACTTTCGCCAATCGATCATAGGTTGTGTTAACAGATTCCTTTTTACATTCTTCCAAATCTTCTGAGTCCGGTCCAACCAATATATTGCCATCGACTGTTGGTGTTACCAGTGTTCCTTTACCCAATTTCGTAGGTGTTGGAAAGATTACATGATTCACAAAAGTACCAACTTCTTTATCTAGAAGATAATACTGGCCTCTTCTCGGATGAATAGAGAACTCTGGATTTTCATTAACCATTTTGTACAGCTGATCCGCGTAAACCCCCGCGGCATTGATGATCAGTTTGGCTTCAACGTCCTCAACATCACTGAAAATTCTGAAGTGGTCTTCGTGCTGTTCAATGGCTTTAACATCATAGTTCAAGCGCAGCTCAACGCCATTCTCAATAGCATTTTCCGCACAAGCGATTGCCAATTCCCAAGGTTCTATGATCCCTGCACTCGGTGCATAAAGCGCAGCAATGATATCTTCTCTCAAATTCGGCTCCATGGCTTTTACCTTGTCCCCTGAAATAATTTCAAGATTTGGAACCCCTAGTCGATCGCCATTTTCCTTTAGCTCTTTAAGCGTTTCCAATTCTTCATCGTTGTGTGCGACAACGAGGGATCCAATTCTTTTGAAAGGCACATCCAGATCCTTACACCATTCATCGAACATGGCATTACCCTTAACGTTAAAAATACCTTTATTGGAATCATAAGGCGCATCATATCCTGCGTGGATGATGGCACTATTCGCTTTCGTCGTGCCACCTGATACGTCATTGTCTTTTTCTAAAATGATGGTGTTTAATTGGTATTTCGACAATACCCTTGCAATTGCAGTGCCGATGGCACCTGCACCGATTATGGCTATATCAAACATCTTGTTCCTCCTAATATTATCCGTTTCATTTACTTACTCTATACCCTTTTTCATCAATCAAAGTATGCAAAAAGAGGGCCGTCTTAAAGAAGCCCTATGCTCAATAGGGTTCTCCAAAATGGTCCTCTTATCTCTCAACCTACTTTATTTTATTGTAATGTATCTATGTTCCGCTTCAAATATACATGCATTATATCACAAATACCTTAAAACGACAATTCTATTCTTGATCTTCCCAAGCTTTGGCTCTACCTACTGCTTTGACCCAATTTGTAGCACGACTCGCACGATCATCCGCATCCATGTTCGCTGTAAAGGTTGTATCTACCGCCCAGTTTTTCGCAATTTCCTCTTTGCTTGACCAGAAACCAACTGCAAGTCCTGCTAAATAAGCCGCACCAAGTGCTGTCGTTTCAGTTACCTGTGGCCTTTGAACATCAGCACCTAGGATATCCGATTGGAACTGCATCAAGAAGTTATTCGCCGTTGCACCACCATCTACTCTAAGCGTCGATAATTTCAATCCTGAATCTTCTTCCATAGATTTGATCAAGTCCATAGATTGGTAAGCGATAGACTCAAGCGCTGCTCTGATGATGTGGTTTCTGTTTGCGCCGCGTGTAAGACCTACAATCGTGCCTCTCGCGTACATATCCCAGTAAGGTGCGCCCAGACCTGCAAAAGCTGGTACCACGTAGACGCCATTGGTATCATCCACCTTGGTAGCGAAATATTCACTATCCGCCGCATCGTTGATGAGTCTCAATTCATCTCTTAACCACTGGATTGTAGCACCACCCATGAATACAGAACCTTCAAGGGCATATTCCACCTTACCGTCAAGTCCCCAAGCGATGGTTGTCAACAGACCGTTCTTAGATGGAATCATTTTCTCGCCTGTTTGCATAAGCATGAAGCAACCTGTTCCATAAGTGTTCTTCACCATACCGTCTTCGTAGCATGCCTGTCCGAATAAGGCTGCTTGCTGATCACCCGCTACACCTGCGATTGGAATTTCCACACCGAACATCGACGGATCTGTACTGCCATAAACTTCCGAAGATGGTTTTACTTCTGGTAATACTGAAGCTGGAATGCCGAAATCATCCAGTATCTTGTGATCCCATTTCAATTCTTTGATATTGTAAAGCATGGTTCTGGAAGCGTTTGAATAGTCTGTTACGTGTACCTTACCTCTTGTCAGGTTCCAAATCAACCAAGAGTCGATTGTACCGAAAAGCAACTCTCCCGCTTCTGCCTTCGCTTTAGCGCCTTCTACGTTTTCAAGAATCCATTTTACTTTAGTGCCTGAAAAATACGCATCGACAACAAGACCTGTGTTCTCTCTAATATAGTCCTCCATGCCTCTTGCTTTAATCGCATCACAGATAGAAGCTGTTCGTCTACACTGCCAGACAATAGCATTATAAATCGGTTGACCTGTTTTCTTATCCCATACGACAGTTGTCTCTCTTTGATTTGTGATACCGATTGAAGCGATTTCTTCTGCTCTAATGCCTGCCGCTTCGAGAACTTCTCGCGCCACACCTGATTGTGTCGCCCAAATTTCCGTAGCATCATGCTCTACCCAACCTGCTTTGGGATAGATTTGAGTAAATTCTTTTTGAGCTACTTTTACGATGTCGCCCGCTTTATTGAATAAAATCGCTCTTGAACTTGTTGTACCTTGATCCAGTGCCAAGACATATTTCTTTTCCATCATATTCCCTCCAATAATATATTTTTCCTATTTTCAAAAACTTTCATAAACCTTCGAAGCTTTGCAAGTCTTCCCTTACCTACATGCTCCCTTTCTATTTTCTATAGGCAAGATAGGATGAATCCACCAATCATACCACCAAGGAGTGCATAAAATGCGTTAACCAAACCTTTAGGTACATTATCCCCAGATAAAGCTGAAGCGACAAATAAACCAATAAAGGCTGCAAAAGCCATGTCCACCCAAGCACTGCCAGTCTGAACAATTAAACCAACGCCATGATTGATGGTCCAAGATAAACCGACGATAAATGAAGCTGCCATCCAGCCACCGATGTTACCAAAATCATTGACCATTTTCCCCCAACATAATCTGATTAAAAACGGGAAAATAAATCCACCTGCTACCGTTGTCACTATATTTGCAAAAGTCATGATCCTTCCTCCTCACCTAAGCTTCTTTTTCACAGAATACTTTACACTCAAGCATGTATGCGCATACGCCACCAATTGCGCCGCCTACCAATACCCAAAATAGAGTCGGTAAAGAATCAATACCCGCTTGTAAACCCGTAGCGAAAATCGGTCTTGTGAAACCCGCTACACCAATACCAAGTGCCATGTCCACCCAAGCACCATCGTTATTATGACAACCGATGACGTGATTTAGATACCACATTGTACCGATAATCAAAGTTGCAGCGAACCAGCCGCCACCGATGCCGTACTCATTTGCAAAAGCACCCCATACACTCATTACAAACATACCTGCGATTGCAGTACTAATTACTGTTCCGAAATGTTTCACCTTTACATCACCCTCCAAAATAATTTTTTACAGTGACCAAATATCCTCTTTACTGGTCGATATACCAATAGCGCCTGCCTTTAATGCTTCAATCACGTCTGATTTATCCATTATCAATCCCCCTGTAATTACCGGTCTCTTTGTTTCTTCGGCAATCAACTTGGTGATTTTCGGCATAACACCGGGCAGTATTTCGATTGCATCCGGTCGACATGTCTTTACCGCTTTGATCCCAGAATCCAAATTGAGTGAATCTAGCAGAAATAATCTTTGAATTGCAATAAGTCCCTTTTCCTTTGCCATTTTAATGGGATAACTCCTCGTCGAGATAATACCGTCTGGATGTATTTCTTCAATGATATACTTGACACCGGTAGCATCTTTTGAAAAGCCTTCCATCAAATCGACATGAATGAATACCATTTTCCCACTCGTTTTGATTCTTTCAACCGTTTCTTTAAGGGTAAAGATGTCTCCCGTCAATAGAAAGATGATATTGACTGAAGATTGTAACGCCTCATCCATTGCCGCCATATTGTTTATCGCCGCAATAATTGGATTCTCATGTAATCCACTGATCAGTTTACTGGCCATTTAATCCTCCTGTTCATATTTATAGCAAAACTCGTGCCAAGTTATTTTTTGTTGAAAATAGCCTTGTCACGAGTTTCTGAAAACCTTTTCTTGATAGAAATTACCAACTTATTTGTGGTTTTCTTATTACTGTTGGTAAAAAGTATCCATATACCACTGCTTGTCTTTCAAAATATAGATTTCCCCTCCAAAGCGCTGTTTGGTCAAAATATAACCCTTGATGACCGTCTCGTCCACCAAATTATCAATAACCTGTTTATCGAAAAGTTCTGTCGTCGTCTCCACCACATGGATCAAATCATCTTCCATCACTAGACGTTGACTGATGACCATATCATCTATTTTATGGTCATAGACCATCTCAATAAAACTGCCTTCAAGATTCAAATAGCCGCTTTTTCTGACTTTTTCATATGGCGCGATAGTGACCGAACCCCAGTTAAACATATCAAAACCCGCCAGTGGGGTATTGTTGATTTTCTTACCTTCCATATTGTAAGCGTCCATGGTTTCAGAATCCGCATTCTGAGCAAACAGCATGCCTTTTTTATAAACCGTTATATTTTGAAATGACGTCGACAGAATCGTCTTACCATCGTAATCCACCACACCATAGAGGTCGGCAAAAGGCGCTCTGACATAGGCAGCTCCAGACGGGTGAACTGAACTGCCATCCACATCTTTTGCAAGGACCAGGCGATTCTCTCCGATCGCCTCTATATAGACATAAGTATCTTCCGCTATAAGCGACTTTCCATCTTTATTCACCAAACCGTAATAGTATTTGATAATGCCCTTGGCATCTCTGTAGGGAGACTGCTCTTTGGTAATGAATCGGTTATGCCCGAGACCGACCAGATCGTCACCTATAAATTGAAATTGGAGCATCCCTTTCTTATCGAAGACATTGAACTGATTGCCGCTTTGAGCAATAACGTAGTCGTCTTCCGTGAGCTGAATGCGGTCATAATTTGAAAAATTGATGATTGGCTCGCCTTTGATATCGAAAACCCCTCTGCCACTCTCATTGACCCCAACAAAATAATGGGTATTGAAGGCCTCTATATCCCTATAACGCGGCGAAAGTACCAATTTCCCAAAACTATCGACAAGACCCACCAAACCATTGTTATCCGTCACCTTGTAATGCTGTCCAACAATAGGGTCATAATCTATTTTTTGCACTTCAATCCCTTGAAGTATACCTTCCGTCGTCAATAAATCCAGCGCTTTATAGGCTTTTCCATCGCTAAATTTTCTTACCGCCGTAAAGTGCTTTTCATTACCGTCATTATCCAGAAATCCTTTTGGCGAGATGTAACTGAAGACATCACGGCTCACCTCTGCATTATGTCGATCAAAGAGCTGGTAGCTCTCAACGCCATTCTTTAAGGTCATGGCAACGATATATTCGCCGTCCGCGGTAATCTGTACATGATCGAAAACCACATGGGAATAATTGCCTGTTTCTGAAATGAAGCCGTATTTGTCTCCTTCAGCCGTATGGTTTTTCACCACGACGTATTGGTCATTATAGGCAACCACTTCGTCGTAAGCCGGTTTGAAATTCTTTTTGTTCTTGAAAACCACGCCATATTTGCGGCCATCAGGATAGACGATGGAAGTCACGATGCCGCCGTTTGGCATTTTTTCCACAGTATCGAACTGAGCCTCAACAATCAGGTTGCCTTTCGTATCGATGAGACCATAATACCTTGGTCCCTCGAAAGTGATTGCCGTACCATAGATGATGGTGCCATTTGAAGGCTGGTCTAAAAATTCATACTTGAAAGAAACCACGGGCGTCCCAAAATAGTTCAAAGCACCATAGACACCGTGATCCCTGAGGATAATGACTTCATCGTCCCATGCCCACATCAGATCAAACTGAGGACTCAGCACCATACTGCCATAATAGTTAAAAAAACCGATCTCTCCCAAAGCATTCCGGTACGCCCCGTAGATTTCATTTTTCGGCACTTTTTGAGTTTCTGCAAAGCCACAGCCATGTCCCCATACGAGTCCCCAAAACACCATGGTCAACGCCATATATTTTAAACCGCTTTTAACACGTTTCATTCTGCTGCCTCCTTATGATAACTTACCCTTATATGATAACAGATTCAGCGCGCGCATACAAAATGTCTGACCTTTTGAGCCAGACATTTTCCGATTTTTCTAATTTTTTTTCATGTAAATGGCCACAAGCGCCCTTATGGCATTTAGAATGGCCAGGTTGCCAGCCATATCGATCCCATCAACTTTTGCAACCTGCCTTTTTTCGATGCCATCAACAGCACCCGCCTTAACCATACTTTCAATCAAGACCACTTCCGCCTCATCCTCTGGGAGTAAAAACAGACCCTTTTCAACAGAAAGGGCTCCGCAAATGCCATAGGCAACCCAGTTGGACACACCACCAATCAGCAGATAATCCACCTCGGTCGTAGCACAGATCTTTGGTCCCATAGGCACATGACCATGTACATACTCCTTAATGACTGCCATGCCCACTTCATTGCCACCATCGCCAATGCCAATGGTGGTCACGCCAAATTCTTTCGCCCGTGTCACCAAAATATCCGTATTGGCCACATACTCGGTGATCTTTTCGCCACGCATGGAATAGCATTCATCGTCCGCTGCCCTGCTAGGCCGCTCGATAGCGATCAAATGACTGGCCGACGCCGTGACAAAAAGTTCTTCTGCAAGGGCTTCCATCGTTACGTCACTTGCAACGACCAGAGGCACATCCAACGCCAATGCTTCAAGTCCAACCCTGACGATACTTTCATTAATCGCATCCGTTACCAAAGTCACTTGTACGGCCAGCTTTTTGAAACAGCATGCCAAAGACAAAGCACCCGGTGGCCCATCGGTCTCTCCGGCCTTGGCCGCCTTGACGACGAATCCCGTCAAGATGACGACATGACGTGCGTCCATAAGAGATTTTACGGTCGCGGGGAACATCTCCGGTAAATAGATATCACTCATATAACGTGTTTCTAAATTTCTTCTGAATACCGATTCTATTTCTTGATAATACAATACGAAGCCCCCTTGCTTACTCTTCTACCTTGGATACTTGTACCACATAGGTCTGATGGTTGAATGTAATCCGATACTGACGGCTTTCTTCTGAAGTTGAGACCATCGCGTCAAGATATGGAGTCAACCATGTCTCTATCGCCGTTTTCATTTCGCGTAGCCGTCCATGAGCCTCTTCCAGCGTCATTTCATAAAATCGCAATGTCTGTCCAGGCCGCATTTGCGCCAAAGCTGGAAAATCTGCTGAAATAACGTTGGCCAGTCGCGTATACCCACCAGTCGTTTGATGATCCGCCATCATGACAATCAGCGCGCCTCCAGAGGTGGCTTGAATGGTGCCTCTTGCCAGACCGCAGGATATGATGTCATGACTATCTGCTTGGAAAGAGGCATGACCCTTCAAGCGATAACCCATTCGGTCACTGGAAGGATCGATTTCGAAAGAAGCGTGAAGCAGCTGGTCCCAACTGTCTTCTGAAAAACGTTCTAATTCCATGCCTGGCAAAACGCCGATTCTGATATCACCGCCCACTGGCGTGCGTAGCGCCTCAGGTACACAGCGTTTTTTCACCATCGTGCGCCGTGCCTGATAGGTTTCAAGCATTCCACCTGTTAACAGCTTTTGCCCATCGATACCGCCAATGCCCGATTTGAAATCCGTTGACGCGCTACCCAATATCTTTTCTAGCTTCAAGCCACAAGCAAGAGTAACGTAACCGTAAACACCTGCCGATGCGTATCCCAGGACCAGATGGTCACCGGGGATCACATATAAGGTCTCATACATAGGGACCGCTTTCCCGTTAATGCGTGGCGTAAATGCCGCACCTGTGATGGCAATCTCTGTTTTCATGTCGAAAGTCAATTCCAGTCCACCATAAGCCACTTCAATACAGGGTGCATTAAGTTGGTTACCTACAATAAGATTGCCCAACTGATAAGCCTGCCAGTCCATGACACCACCTGGCGTTACCCCTATATGTTGATAACCATACCTGCCACCATCCTGTATCGCCGACTGCAGCCCAGCTTGATCTACGCGAATCATTTCGGCACCTCCTTTACCCGCACAACCTTTAATGGATATATGCCTTGACTGACTTGTTGAAGTAAAGCTTGATAGGTCTCTTCATCGACTGAATAGAATTTCACATATTGCCCCGGTTTTAGGAGGGCAACGTCTGGATGATTCCAGTCGATGAGAGGGATTGGCATTTGTCCGATCAGCTGCCAGCCACCAGGACTATCTTGCGGATAGATGCCCGTTTGCTTGCCAGCTATACCGACACTGCCCGCTTTGACCTTAATTCTGGGAGTCTTGAGTCTCGGTGTCTCAAGTGCTTCCAAAAGACCCCCTAAGTAAGGAAAACCCGCTTTGAACCCAATCATGTAGATGCGATAATAGGGTACTGTATGCAGCCGAATCACATCTTCCAACGTAAGATTATTGACCGCTGCAACCGTCCCTATGTCCATCCCGTACGCACCACCATACAGGACCGGTAAATAGACGACATCGTAACCCTCATCCATCTGATTATCAGACGAACCCACATAGGTTTCAATAATGCTGACGAGAGACGTGTGGTCAATCTGCAAAGGGTCATAATGGATAAGTACCGAACAATAGGATGGGATAATGTCCAAAATACCAACAAGGCGTTTACCTCTCAAATCATCCGTAAATCGGTGCACTTGGCGATTGAGGGTATCTGAAATCTTGTCACCGAAAACGACCGCTATTCCACAATCCCCATCCGCTATAATCTTAGGCCGGGTCATTGCCGTACACCATATCGTAAATCGCCTTGGCGAAAATCAGGCTTTCACGATTATCACCATGGACACAGATGGTATCCACCGGATAGCCGCCTGTCAACAATGCCTTGATCTGAGCAATACCTTCATCGACGTCGGTAATCACCGCGTCAGCTTGGTCACGCGGTACCAACAGACCATTTTTCTGATAGCGACGATCTGCAAAAATCTCGCTCTTATAAGGTAAACCGTATTTGCTTGCCGCCAATCTCATTTCTGCCTCATACATGCCAACTAGGGCAATATCTTGGCCCATGGCTGCTACCGTTTCTGCAATCATCTCTGCCACGGCCTTATCTGAGGTGGCCAAGTGATAAAAGGCGCCATGTGGCTTGACATGATGAAGTTGTCCACCCCTGTAGCGAATCATGGCATCCAGAGCACCCAGCTGATAAAGCAGTTGCGCCCTTAACACTTCAAGGTCGTAATGCATGGCCTTTCTACCAAATTCCATCCGATCCGGATAGCCAGGATGCGCACCTATTTTTAGTTTATTCTCCTGGGCCAAGCCCACCGTTTTATGCATTGTGTTGTAATCACCTGCATGAAATCCACAAGCGATGTTCGCCGAAGTGATATAAGGCATTAAGGCAGCATCATCGCCTACTTTATAAATGCCGTATCCTTCACCCATATCTGCATTGATATCGATGTTTTTCACTGGAATCTTCCTCCTCTGCCTATCCTTTCAGCGCATCATTTGCTATATCTGTAATCAGCATATGTCCCGGTGCATGAGTAATCATAAGCAGTGGCTTGACGTGCATAGCCACACCTTGAGGCGTCACACCACAAGCCCAGAACACCGGAATTTCCCCTTCCTTTATGGCAACCATCTCACCAAAGTCCGGCTTTTGAATATCGGCAATACCTATGGCCGAAGGATCACCAATGTGGATAGGAGCACCATGGACACTTGGATACTTGGCTGTGATTTCTACTGCTTTCATCACATCGCCAGCCTTGATCGGTCTCATACTCACAACGGTATTGCCCTTAAAAACACCTGCTGGTATGCAAGGGATATTGGTATGATACATGGCCACATTTTTGCCTTCCTCGATATGTCTCAGCGGAATGCCCGCATCCATCAATGCCGATTCAAAAGTAAAGCTGCAACCCAAAATGAAGGTCACAAAATCATCTTCCCAAAGATGGTCAATGTCATCCAATTCTTCCGTTAAAATACCATTTTTATAGACCCTATATTTAGGTATGGTCGTTGTCACCTTTTCACCCTTTGCCGTCCTTGAAAGATATTTCCCGTCTTCTACCACTTCGAGTATTGGACAAGCTTTCGGATTGCGTTGAGCGAAAAGCAGAAAATCAAAAGCATAAGCCCTTGGTAAAATGACCAGATTGCCCTGAGCGTAGCCTGGGCACATACCCGCTGTCTGACTCGTGAAGAGTCCTTCCTCTATTGCCTTCCTAACTTCTTTTGGTGATTTCTTTGCTGCCATCATATTCCCTCCCATTCGTCTGGCCCTCAAATCCACCGTTTCAAAAATAAAAAAAAGACACAGAAAGAAGAAGGTTCTTCTGGGTCTTATTTAAAGCTGTGCTTCAAAGGCTAATTTGAACACAAATAAACAAAACTTGTTTATTTATTCATTTTTATTCATTTTACCTGATTCTGATAATAAATTCAAATATTTATTGCGCGCGTCCTTGACCGCTGCACAAACTGATTTTTGAGCCATGCCGTGAAAGCGGTCTTTCACTTCCTCTATCAACTCTTCGCTTTCATTGACAATATCATAGCCAATCAGAATAGAGCGAATAAAGTCGTTGGTAATATCTCTGACCATATTGCATGTTGAATTGACAATCTTGTGATCCTGTCTATCCACGATCAGTCCTACGAAAAAAATATCATAATCAGAAGCAATCGGATCATTTTTGCTCACTTTTGCCGTACCTACAATATAAACAGTTTGTTTACTATAAAGCATGCGCATCACCTCGTTTACATTATATATGAAACAAGGCTTTTTCTAAAGAGACAATACGTCCGATAATTTCTCATAAGGGATGACATAGCTTGGTGCACCTTCTGCATATGGACCAATCTCATAAGGTTGGAAATGTATACCCAGACCCTCTTCTTGAATGGAGAACGTCAAAGTTTCTTCCGTCACGCCCTCATACCATGGATGTAATTCTTCTCCATACTCAGATTCGGAACGTTCCTTCTCAATAGCCTCAGTAATAGCTTCATTGAGTACTTTCATGTAAGGCTCATCCGGCTTCATAATGTCTTTTAGTGCCAAGATTTTTTCATTTTGCACATCACAGTTGATGTATTCTGAGTAATAATTGCCATGGGCACCACCCGTGTACTCATTGTAGAATAGTTCAACCGACAAATAGGAATCACTGTTATTCAGTACCGTATACTCAATGCCTGCATGGTAAGGCGATGTCAAATACCCATCTTCTTGAACGTCTAGTGCCATTGCCTTGATTGCCTCGATGAAATCGTTAGCTGCATCCTTGATGCCCTGATTCAGGCTTGTTTCAAATGCCTGATCCGAAAATCCAGAAATAACAGGCAAGGTCACCTCAACCGTATAAGCCACTGTGTCCTCGTTGATTGGTTCTGCCTCAACCGCTATTTTTTTTGCAATCGGTTGCGTTTGCTCTTGACTCACTTCTATTTCAACAGGTTCCTGTTGGTTTTGCGTCGTGGTTTGATCGAAAGAGCAGCCACTCACGCTGACAGCCAATGCTGCACCTAAACACAACAATCCTATTTTTTGCCATTTACTATATGTCACAAAGATCCCTCCAAATTTTTAGTACATTAAGCGTAACACAGTGGTGTGAAATTGCTGTGAACATTCCTAAAGAAAGCCTCGTAACCATTGTTTGATATCTTCCGAAGCAAAGGATGCTTCGAGAGATGTTTCATAGATTTTTCTGTAATCTTCATCTGCACAGCCAAAAACCTCTTTACACAACATGATCTCTTTTGTCATAGTCGTATCGGATACCGTGCGGTTATCCGTATTCAAGGTCACTTGAATCCCAGCCTCTAAAAATGCCGCTAACGGATGATCTTCAATCCTGGTTACCGCCTTTGTCTGAACGTTACTTGTCGGACACATCTCTAGGACGATATTTCTGTTTTTAACCAATTCAAAGGCCTTTTCATGGTCTTTGATGCTTACGCCATGACCAATTCTTTCGGCACCCAGAAGTTCAATTGCCTCCAGAACATTCACGCCAAATCCTGTCTCTCCTGCGTGGATGGTAAGATGATAGCCCAATTGCTTGGCATGTGCCATCGCATCAATGAAGCCATGTGAAAATCCCTTTTCTTCATTACCCGCTAGATCCACAGCAACCACGCCTTTTCCAATGAAAGTTTTTGCTTCGTCCAACACTGGGAAGATGGTTTTAACCGGCATAAACTTCAAAAATGACAAAATGAGGTTGCCTTTGATGGCATAATGAGCCTCTGCTTTCCTGATACCTTTTAAGACACTTTTGATAATCTGTGTGACCGACAATCCACCTGCTTGATGAAATAGGGGTGCGAACCTGATCTCAATATATTTGACCCCTTCTTCAGCGCAATCCTCCATCAGTTCAAAAGCCACTCTTTCTAGCACCTCTTCAGTCTGCATGATGGCAATAGGCAAGTCAAAGCGCTTGAGATATTCTGAGAGCGACGGACAATCCGCCGGTGCGACCAAATATGCTTTCAGCATTTCAACATCGTTAGTGGGCAAAGCAACACCCAATTGATTGGCGTATTCTAAAACGGTTTCCGGTCTTAAACTGCCGTCTAAGTGGCAGTGAAGCTCTATCTTTGCTTTCATCTTCATCTTTTATATTTTCCTCCTTAAACTCAATCGAAGCCAATCCATTTAATCAAAAAAAAATTCTGATCACAAAGAATTGCACACCGATGCAATTCTTCGTAATCAGAAATTATTGGTTTCTGGTAGAGACCCCCAAACCATATCATTGGGGTTATACGAACAATATATTAAAGTTATACTATCATATCCATAATAATTGTCAATTCGATTTCTCCTCTTAGAGTTCATTTTGGAGGATTTCTATAAAAAATTCGACTTTGGCTTGTGAAAACTGCTTGCCTGCTGATGCTCTCAGCTCAGCAATCGCTTCTTCGATGGTCATCGGACAATCTTTATAGGGCCGTTTGGAAGTCATGGCATCATAAGCATCTGCAATACAGAGGATTTGAGCAAACTTATTGATTTCATGCTCCTTCAATCCATACGGGTAACCTTGGCCGTCTATGCGTTCATGATGCTGTTCAATAATGGTGCACACAGCTTCTAAGTATGGAATATCTTTCAGTATTTGAGCACCTACAAGCGGGTGTTGTTTAACAATCTCCCATTCTTCCTCCGTCAATCGAGAAGCTTTATTCAATACATCACTAGGAATACCTACCTTGCCGACATCATGCAGTATGGCGGCATATTCTAAAGTTTGTAATTCACTGCTGCATAGGCCACATTTTTCACCTAACTTCAAGGCATAATCCTTCACCCGATCGCAGTGGCCTTTGGTATAAGCGTCATTTGCCTCTATCGCACTCGAAAGTGCGTATATGGTATTACGATAACTACCTTGAACTTCATCCAGCAGATCATTCAATGCATCGTTCATGGCTGTTGTTTCTTCATATAAACTATTAATCTCTTCGTATTGACCGTTAATCTCCTCTTTTTGCTTCTGGAGTGCCACCGTCTGATCATAGATCCGACTCAGCATGCGATTAATGGCATCAACAATGATAGACACCTCTTTGGGAATGGGAATATTAAAGTTCAAGGATTCTGAATATTCCTTGATGCTGACCTCATCAATCTGCTTGGAGACACGCTCTAAAGGTAAGATCAGTACACGCTTGATGGCTGATGTAAATAAATGCATTACAATCAATATAAATAGAAAGGAGACCATCAATGGCATCAGTATACGGAACAACTGCTGCATGACCAAATCTGTCGGTGTCAACAGGACAACCGACCAATCCATCCCCTTGATGGTGATTTTGTCCATACGATATTCGACACCTTCATACTCGACATGGATGTCCAAGCCGTCTTTGGCAATCAAATCGAAGGCAATGCCTGATTTATCACTCAATCGAAAGGATGTGTCATCCTTTTCGATAACGACACGACTATTGGAATCCAAAATCAGAATACGGCCTTCAAAGGACTTGAAGAACTCATTCAGATAAGATTCCAAGCCTTCTACTTTCATATCCGAACCCAAAACCCCCGTAATCTTACCAGCACTGTTCTTAACGCGAAGTGCATAGGTTAGTGTCCAGTTGCTATCATTTCTTGCATCTTGATACGGCAATGAAATAATGACCTCATCTTCCGCTTTAGCCCCATCCAGATACCAAGGCCGATAGCGCGGATCATAGTCCATAGGCAAATCGTCCTTGTGCAAAGAAAAAACCTCTCCCTTTGCCGAGCCAAAAGCAATGTCCTGCAGAGCACTATTTTTAGAACGATTGTAAAGTAATTCTCGAATCAATTGACGATCTTCTTCATTGAGATCAAGCTTTTGAAAAACATCCACGGCAGCATAGGTCTGTAAATCTTCTTCAATGGCATCGTCCACACCTTGGAATACGGCGGAAATACCGTCTAAAGTCAGTTGTGCCTTGATGTCCAAATCTTGTTGATAATCCGATATTTTCAGACGCATCATATAAAAACCCATAATCATAAGGGGTACGAAAACGAGCGGGATGACGTAATAACGTGCAATGGTTAGTATTTTTCTTCGATTAAGCATGTTCTTTCCTCCCGTTTTTTCTTTATATATTTAATTATACGAATTTATTTCTTTTTCTTCAATAAACAAACGTTTAAATCAACACAAAAACCCCAGATACTGAGTATCTGGGGATAAGAAGTGACCTGTAAAGCCACTACACATCATTAACTTTGGGGGAGCTATAATGTGTTTGGGGGTTATCGTTTGTATGGTCTTAGTATAGCCACTAAATTTGAATAAACTATGAACAAACTAAAAGCTTTTTATTAATAAACAAAATGTACCTAAAACAAAAAAGTAAAAGGCCAGTTGCGTATCAACTGGCCAAGTGACTTTAAGTCACCTTGTATCATTATTTAACTTTGGGGGAGTCTATAATGAATTTAGGGGGTTATGCTGTATGGTCTTAGTATACGCATAAAATATAAACAAACTATTAACGTCGTGAAAAGAAACTATAAATTATTCTTTAACAAAAAAACAACGGTTACCGGATTCGGTAACCGTGTCATCTCGCAATCCTGGGGGAAAGCGTTATGATTAGATGCGGCAAGTGCTGCACATCATCTACTGAATTATAATACTTTACTTAAAAAATCAATGGTTCTTGGATGTTGCGGATTACCGAATAATTCGGATGGAATATTCTTTTCTACAACCACCCCTTCATCCATGAAAAGTACACGGTCCGCCACTTCTTTAGCAAAGCCCATCTCATGAGTGACAACCACCATGGTCACTTCTTCATGAGCCAAGCTCTTCATCAAATCCAAGACCTCTCCGACCATTTCTGGATCAAGTGCCGACGTCGGTTCATCGAAAAGCATAGCTTTAGGTTTCATGGCAAGGGCTCTTGCGATAGCTACACGCTGTTTTTGACCGCCCGATAGTTTATTCGGGTACTCATCCTTCTTGTCAAGCAGTCCAATTCTTTTTAGAAGGGTTGTCCCTATTTCATAGGCTTCTTCCTTGGAACACTTTTTCAAAAGGATCGGTGCCATAGCAATATTCTCAATTACTGTTTTATGAGGGAATAGATTAAATTGCTGAAATACCATACCGATTTGTTCTCTATAAAGGTTTAGTGCCGAAGTCTGCCCCTGAACTAATTGATTTTCAAAATGAATTTCTCCATCTGTAGGTGTCTCTAAAAAGTTGATACATCTCAGCAACGTACTCTTTCCTGAACCACTCGGTCCAATAATGGCAACCACTTCGCCTTTTGAAATTTCCTCGTCTATGCCCTTTAAAACATGTAAATCGCCAAATTTTTTATTGATATTCTTAAGTTTAATCACTGACTTGTAATCTCCTTTCTACAGATTCCACAACTTTAGATAATCCTGCCGTTAATACAAAGTATATAAGTGCCGCTACGATGAGTGGCTCAAATGGTTTATAGGTAATACCTCTAATCGTATCTACATTGTACATGAGGTCGTGAAGGCCAATGATGGAAACAATCGCCGACTCTTTGATCAAAACGATGAATTCATTGCCGAGGGCTGGTAAAATATTTTTAAAAGCCTGTGGCAAAATAACTTCTTTGTAAGCCATACTAGTTGTCATACCTAAAGATTTAGTCGCTTCGAACTGTCCCTTATCCACCGCAGCAATACCCGCTCTGATAATTTCTGCAATATAAGCCGAACTATTAATGGACATCGCTACTACACCCGCTGCAAACATCGGTATATCTTTCAAACCATAATAGACAATATAGAGTTGTACCAAAAGAGGTGTCCCTCTAATAAATGCAATATAGAAACTTGCAATCTTCTGCGTTGGCTTGAAAGGTGAAATTTTCATAATGGAGAGAAATATGCCACCGATCAGACCAAAGACAACAGTCAATGCACTTAGCATCAGCGTATTGGACGTGCCCGCTATAAAAAATTTATAATACTTTAAAAGAAAACCGAATTCCATGTTGTCGCTCCTTCACAGTTACCTAATTCTAACGTTTATTCCTCTGCTGCTAATTCTGTCGCTTCTACGATATATTGTTCTAATGTACCATCACTCATGATTTGCTCTAGTGTTTTGTTCATCTCTGCCAATAGGTCCTCTTGACCCTTATTGATCGCTAGTGCAACGCCACCTTCTGAACCAAGGTCAAGACCATTCACTGCGATATCAGGATTTGCATCTGCATATGAGCTAGCAACAACTTCTGCCAAAATGATACCGTCGATTTTGCCACTTTGAAGCTCCATAATCAAGTTAGGAATTTTTCCGATTGCTACTTTTTCTGATTCTGGGAATTGCTCATCTGCAATACCTTCTTGAATTGTTGCTTTTTGAACACCCACTTTTAAGCCTTTGAAATCTTCAGGTACTTTAAGTGTATCTACCTTGTCCGCCGCTACAAGCATTGTTGAGTGTGCATCGTAGTAAACCACTGAGAAATCAACTGCTTTCTTTCTTTCTTCAGAAGGGTTCATACCAGCTGCAATAAAATCGATCTTGTTACCAGTCAATGCTGCCAACAAACCATCAAATTTCATATCCACGATTTCCAACTCCACACCAAGATCATCTGCAATCTTCTGTGCAATCGCCATATCAAAACCTACGTAAGTATCTTCACCGTCAATTTCCTTATGGAATTCATATGGTGGGTAATCTGCCGATGTACCAACTACGATCTTGCCTTTTGCCTTTACCGCATCAAGTGCTGACTGTGCTGTTTCTTCTGCTGCTGGTTGTGAACAACCCGCCATCAATAGTCCAATTAATAATACGCTCAAAATTCCTAATAAACTTTTCTTCATTTTCAATTCCTCCATTATTTTTAATTTTTTATATCGTCAATAGTTATACAACGGACGAAATATTTATACATTTGGTTGCATAAAAAAAACTCCCGTCCACACATTGGGACGAAAGTAACTTCCGCGGTACCACCCACATTAACTCAAGGTTCACTCATTTAGTACGGAGAACCTAGTTCTCGATACCTATCCATGGTAACGGTTGGATGCCGTCTAGCCTTAGGGGAAATCCTTCTTGCTAAAGACTCTGAGAAGTTCTCAATACAGTTGTACTCGGTCAGGCTCTCACCACCCCTGACTCGCTGAAACCGACTTCTATATATTCTCATCTCGTCAACGTCATGTTGCATAATTATTAACTTGTTCATTATATTACAGCAGGATGGGAAACATGTCAATACAAAAATTAATTTTTATAAAATTCAATGGTCATTTTCCTTTTCTCTCTTGTATTGTTTTCTATTAAAGCGTAGGATATAACTAGTGTAGAGGAGGGTAACTATGAAAAAGATAATCAGCATCACAGCACTTGCAGTTATAGGATGCGTTGCGATATATTTCCTGTTTTTTAAGGCAATTGTACCTCATAAGGGTATGACACAACTTACCATAGAAAATACAACAGCCATACCAACGATTCTTTCTATTTCAAACGATTCAGAAATCATGAACCAGTACATAGATACGGTTAATCAGGGAAAAACAATTGAACAGCCATCGTCATTTGATCCAGAATATACGGTGCTTATCAATTACGATAATCGAGAAGCCATTCATCTAAAATTAGACTTTGATACAGAAACACCTTCGATTACCATCGAAGATAGCGACCAACAACGCTACTATAGAGTTGATGATTACGCTGCTATCGAGCCGCTCTTCCTAGACGATCGCTTTAAAGATATTTATCTTGGCAGCCAGCTCCCCGAAGCGACACTTGCATTCGGCGAAAGTATCATTTCCCAAAGCAGCGAAACTTCAAATTGGGCTTACAGACGTATCAATGATTCTTGGTACGAATCTGAAAATCAAAAGACCAATATCGAGGATTGTGCCTTTCAAATAGAAAACCCAAGCCTGCCCTTGACTCTAACATATGATCTTGCGCCACAGAGTACAGTGCTTCAGGTTTTCAGCGATGATGCCATCATCTACGAAACATCGGTTGAAGGTGGCAGTTTTTTACCTTATCTGGATGAAGGTGATTTCACTTATATGCTGACCAGCACCTGGGATTCATCGGAATACCGCGGCACTCAGCAGACTGCCTATGATATCAGGGTTGACTTACCAGTGCGTTTTAGATTGTCCAAATCAGCGGCAACAGCAGGCGATTTCATCACCGTATTCGCCGATTATGTTAACTCGGACGAAACCCTTTTTATCAATCAAAATATGGTTTCCTGGACACCGACCTTTTTCGATGACCACGGTACAAAACTGGCCTTTATTCCTTTGAATTACTGGGCAAAAACTGGAGATTATAAAATCAGTCTTTCATCCAGTAAAACAGGTGAATCGGGCGCGACAACAGACTTTGACGTGAAAATCAAATACAAGGATTTTACTAAACAGTACCTTTATATCGATGAAACCGTAGAAGCATCGACACGAAATGATGACTCCTACGCGCAGTACAATAAATACTTCAATCCGGCAAGAGCGACGATTAGTCCAGAAAAATTATGGGAAGGGCCTTTCATTGCACCGGTTACCGGCCGTATTTCTACCCAATTCGGAGAAATGCGTTACGTCAACGATGCACTGACGTCCTACCGACATTCCGGTATCGACTTTGCCGTACCAAGGGGTACACCGGTCATGGCGCCAAACCGCGGTCGAGTGAACTTAGCTATGTTCCTGACTTTAACCGGCAATACCATTGTTATCGATCATGGCATGGGTCTTTTCAGTGTCTACTTCCATTTGGATTCTCTTAACGTTGAAAAAGGGCAAATGGTCAGCCAAAGCGATATTATCGGCACAGTCGGCAGCACAGGCTTCTCCACTGGACCACACTTACACTACACCACTTCAATCGGCACAGTGAACTTTGATCCCAATCTGCTTGTTGATGCCGATCCGTCTCAACCTTAAAACAAAAGACTATCCTCAACAGTGTTAAGGATAGTCTTCTATTTTTAATCTCTAGTCTTCCAAATATTTGGGCATCACTTCAACGCCATAGTCAGAAAGCAGCTTACCTAACTCAGTCGAGTATTTGTTATCGTTCTTTTCAAGCAAGTCTATGACCCGACTTAATACAGCTGACAATTCCGGATCTTTTATTTTTTGCAATGTCATTTTATAATGCACCAACGAACTATCATGCAAACGACCAGGTTTTTCGCCAATCTCATAAAGCATGGAGGACGGTTTTAAGTATTGCATGAAAAACGTCTTGCACCATTTTCTTGAACTTTCACCAATATAGCCCTCACCATAACTTTGTTCAAACTTATCGAATCCCAATATGAAGGCCTGTAGCTCATCTAACGTCAAGGTACTGATACCGTCTCGCACATATGGCTTTTTTTCATAGGCTTGCTTTAAGAGCGTTAGGTAGCTCTGCATCGGTATGTCACTCAAATAGTATAAATTATTGGTCAAATAAGTTGATGAAGGTTTGATGACGGGTTTCCCGTTACTAAAATAGTAACCTATGCCATTGTCATTCATCAAGGACACCTTTGCTTGCAAGCTGTCATCCAAATAGACAACATCTATAGGAATGCTGTATTCACCTGTCTCAACGTCATACACCGAAACAGATTCCAATTCTCCTTCTCCAAACCAATCGATCAATATGAAAGCATTGTTCTGAATTACTTTTTCATAGTAATCGATAAAACTGCCAATGAGGCGTTCTGGATTGTCCATTTTTTCTGCGTAGATGTGCAGAACATTTTCAGCTACCGACACGGTTCTGATATCTTCTTGGTCAAGACTCGCGATAAGGTCTTGATAACCAGAAACCATCAAATCATCCGTCAAACGAAATTTATTCTTTTCCAAATACTGATAAGCCGTCACTTCCTTGATGGCATAATCAAAGTAGCCTTTATTGTAGATACTGCTGATGTAAGGGTTTTTAGAGAAATAACGGCTGACAAAGCTATTCTTGTCTAATGTGGCTTCCTCATAAAGTGCCGATGAAAAATCGAAAGTATCCTCGACGCCATTGTCATCAAAGACATAGACGCGATTCTCTACGGTCACTCCCTTGCCGACTTCATAGGTCGTATCCAACTTAAATTGTTTCGGAACCCCGTCTTTTGCTGGTGATACCGGTGTAATCCCTACAACAACCATCGTATTTGTCGCTTCTTTGACCTCATAATGTGCGTCAAAAAGACCGTAGACACTGTCAAAATACAGGTTTTCCCACGAGTCTCCTTTTTTTGCTGGCGACTTAAGTACAACGGACTCATATGGTCCAAATTTTCTAATCAATTGCTGGTCAAAGATACTATATGTCTTCAAATAGGAGGTATCCGACAAGAACTCTCCCGACATATCTTCAATAAGCCCTTCAATATATAAATCAGTCACTTCCGGGTGCTGACGGTCAATTTTGCTGATGACTTCTACACTGGCATATTCAGCCGTACCAATGTACAGCCACATATAACCTTCTTCCAAAGGGAAAACCGACCTGATTGGTGCATTGAAATCATACATAATATGTGATTCTGTTGCTTGCGCGCTATCATCCGCGCCATCTGTCACACCAATGGTTTCACTATCAATGATAATTGGCGAATCCTCTATCGCCTCAGTTGCTTCCGGTGCCGCATCTTTACCACATCCTGCTGAAATCAGCAAAACCGATACCAATACGCCGCAAAGCCATTTCCTTTTCACACGATCGCCCCCTTATTCTTCTTTTAATTATATTATACTTCATATATATTAAAAAAACAGGTTATTGGAGCGCTTCGAAATACAAATATCATATTTGTAATAAATATGACCC